>DAIREI010000127.1:0-5271 GCA_036795675.1 Bacteroidales bacterium | reverse complement strand
GCCGAATAAGTTCTGAGTTGAAACCTATCCGGCTACTATTTATCTTCCTATTTATAATTAAAAGTGCAGATTTTTGCGTAAGTTTGCGGTGGTTTCTTATGAAAGTACTCAAATATACCGGCATAGTCTTCGCAATTCTGTTTTTCTTGCTCTGCATTGTTCCTGTCGGGCTGGTGCAAATACCTGCCGTACAGCGAAAAATAGCAAGTAAAACGGCAAGTTATATCCAAAAAAAGGTAGACAGCCGGGTAGAGATAGGCAAGATTGAGTTTCGTTCGATAAACAAAGTGGCTTTCAGCGGGGTGTATATCGAAGACCAACAAGGCGATACCCTGCTTACGGCCGACAGGATAACGGCGGGGCTTGATTTGCTGCCGCTGCTTCGCAAGCAATACCGCTTTAGTTCGGCTCAACTCTTTTCTTTCGATTTGCGCCTGCGAAAGGCCAATGCCGACGATCCTCTCAACATCCAATACATCATCGATGCTTTCAAGCCCGAAGAGAAAAAGAAGAAAGACCCGGTAGAGATACGGATAAAAACGCTGCATCTCCACTCGGGCCGGGTAAGCTACGACGTTGCCGACCAGAAGATACTGACCGACCGCTTCGATGCCAACCATATTGCGCTGAGCGAGCTGGCAGGGAAGTTCCGCTTCAATAAACTCAAAAACGAGCACATCGACCTGGCAGTGAAGAACCTGCGATTTAGAGAAAAGTCGGGACTTGCCCTGTCAAAACTGTCGCTCAACGTGGAGGCAACACCCGAACAAGCCGCTGTAGGAAGATTGGAAATAGAGCTTCCGAATAGCCGGATTGTGCTGAAAAACTTCGAGGCAAGCTATGCCGGTTACGATAATATTATTGCCGAGGACACCGAACTGAACGGGGAGATCCAATTCTCGAAACTCGATTTTGCCGACCTGGATGCTCTACTGCCCGGCCTCTATGTAGTAGGGAGCCGGATAGAAATGGAAGGTGTGGTAGACGGAACGCTAAACAGCCTCAATATCAGCGAGATTAGTTTCAGCGAAAACTACGGTTCTTTCTTGCGGGGCGATGTATATGCACGCAACCTGATGTCGCACAAAGACAATATCTACATCAATATTGAGGTGAAGAACTCCCTGTTTCGAGCCAATTACCTCAAAGCCCTCTCCATTGCCGAAGAGCTGGAACGGATGGGCGACGTCAGCTTCAAAGGGGCGCTGGTGGGCTACCTCAACGACCTGCTGGCCGTGGGCGAACTCAACTCCGACATCGGTCGCATAACGGCCGACTTCCGCTTCGGGCGGCAACGGGAAAACTTCATGAAAGGACATATCGCATCTACCGGTTTTCAATTGGATAAGCTCTTGGCCAACCCCGACTTGGGGAAAGTGGTGTTTGATTTCAATCTCGACTCGAAATGGAAAGAGAAGAACTATTCGGCCGAACTGACGGCCAACATCCCCTTGCTGGAGTATCAGGGTTATGCCTACGATGGTTTCCACGTCAACGGCCTGTTAGCCAACAACCAATACGAAGGATTAGTGAGCATGGACGGCGAGAAAGGCAAGCTAACGGCACAGGGTACCGTAGCGTTGCACGATGCCGACTCTGAATTTCAGATGCTGATTAGTGCCGATAATTTACAGCTAAACGAGCTGCGCTTCGCCGAAAAATACGGCGACCCCCTACTCTCTTTTCTCGGCAATTTCAACTTCAAAGGGAACGACTTGGATAATATAGACGGCTACATCAAGCTAAGCGACTTTGCCCTGAGCGCGGGCGGCGAATCGTTTAAGATGGATTCGCTTGCGGTAGACATCACCCGAAATCCCGTGGCGGATAATATAGTCATCCGGTCAGACATTATTGAGGCCGAAATGGAAGGCAATTATTCCACCCAAACCATGGTGAGCCAACTGGAGCGCACACTTGCCCACTACCTGCCTTCGCTCATTACCATGACCGACCCGCCTGCCAACGAAGAAGACAATATATTCGATTTTCACGCCCTTATACACGACACCCAAGGCTTGCTGCCCATGCTTAAACTGCCCGTAAGGCTATCGCCCAACACCGTTATATCGGGTTTCTTCGACAATGTCGGGCAGCGATTGCACGCCGAAGCTTTTATGCCCCATTTTGATGTGGCCAACATGAAGATCGACTCTTGCTTTGTGGTGTTTGAAACACGCAACGACATGCTGCTGCTCAATCTGGTAGGAACCCACCTGCAAGACGGGGCACACCTGGATATTATGGCCGACTTTAGTGCCGGCGACGATAAGATTCATTCAAGCTTAAATTGGAAATCGTCGAAACAAGAACGCTTTGAGGGGTTGCTGGATATGCAGGCATACCTGATGCAGGATGAGGGACTGCGGGGCGATATACAACTCAATGAGACCGAAATGGTCTTCAACGATTCGGTCTGGACCCTATCCCCTACCCTCATTCGCATAGACAAGAACCGGATTGAAGTAAATGATCTTAACGCGGCACACAAGGCGCAATTCCTGCATATAGACGGAGTGATCTCCGATGATCCGCTCGACCGGCTCACCCTGCAACTCGATGCGGTTGACCTGGAATACATTTTCAAGACTTTAGACATACCCGCACTCGAATTCGGAGGAAGGGCTACAGGCGTAGTTACCGCCAACGACCTCTACGATAGCCGCCGGCTCAACGCCCAATTGGCCGTAAGCGACTTCACTTTCAACAATACCCTCTTCGGCGCTATGAACCTAAGCGGGGTGTGGATGGACGAAGCCCAAGGTGTGCACCTGATAAGCCATATCGCGAAAGACGACAGTACCTTTATAAATGTAGACGGAATGATATATCCCGGGAGAGAATGGTTGACCATCAATTTTGAACCGCAAAATGCCGATTTGGCCTTTCTTCGCAAGTACGTAGGCAATGTGGTCAAAGACCTCTCGGGGCGGGCAAGCGGGCGCGTACATTTGGTGGGCGAGATGAACAATCCCACGGTAGAGGGAGAGGTGGACGTGAAAGACGTGCGCTTCGGGATAGAGTTTCTCAACACTTGGTATACTTTCGACAACCATGTACACATGACGCGAGATCGTATTCAATTAGACAACCTTGCCCTGCACGACGATTTCGGCAACACGGCCGGGGTAGATGCTTGGATAACGCACAACCGCTTTGCCGATTTCGGCTTTCGTGCCGACTTCCGGTTCGATAACTTCTTTGTATTCAATGCCACCGAGCAAACCAACCCCGCTTTTTACGGCTCGGTGTTCGGCACAGGCACTGGGGCTATTTCGGGTACCGAGTACGATGTAAACATCATCGTAAATATGCAGAACACCAACAATACGGCCCTCACCTTCAATTTTGTAGACAAGCAGGATATAGAAGAGTACGACTTCATTACTTTCGTAGATAAAAACCCGGCAGCCCTTAAAGCCCGGCCCGATACGCCGGATAAAGCGAAGAAGGGGCGGCGCAGGGACAGGGAGAAGAAAGACCGCGACACCAATATGCGGGTTAATTTGATGATGAATATTAATCCTAATGCGCAGATAGAGGCCGTTATGGATCCCGTGAGCGGCGACAAGATTTCCGGACAAGGCAACGGCCACATGGAGGTAATCTACGCTACCAACGAACCGCTGAAACTGCTGGGCACTTACATCATCGAGTCAGGCAAGTACGATTTCAGCCTCGAGCAACTCTACTTCCGCAAGTTTGTTATCCACGAAGGCAGTTCCATTACCTTCAGGGGCAATCCCATGGAAGCCATGCTCGACGTTAAAGCCACCAGCACCGTACACGCCAGCTTGGGCGACTTAGACCCCCAACTGCGAAACTACAGCGCACGAGGCAAGGCGCCGGTCGATTGTGTGATTAACGTAAGCGGAGAGTTGGAACGCCCCGACATTTCGTTCAATATAGAGCTGCCCGACGCACCCCCCGAGGTAGAACGGCAGGTGAAACGCTACATGCGCACCGAAGATATGCTCAACCGGCAAGTACTTTATCTGCTGGTACTGAACCGCTTTTACACCTCGCCCGAGTTCTCCACCAGTAGTTCGCGGGTCAATAACGACCTCTCGCTGCTCACCTCCACCCTATCCAACCAGCTATCGAATATACTGGGTTCGTTTAGCGAGAAAATACAAATAGGTACACAGTTCTATCAGTCGTACGAGGGCGATTTGGCGCACACCGAAATAGAGCTGGCGCTCAGCAGCATGCTGTTTGACAATCGGCTCATCCTTTACGGCAACATTGGCTACATAGACAACCCCTACATCAGCAACGCAAGCGGCAGCAACGTACCCTTGGTGGGCGACTTCGATGTAGAGTACAAGCTCACTCCCGGCGGCGACATCCGCCTGAAAGGATTCAATCATTACAACTACCGCAATTATTTCAGTATCGCCCCCGAGTGGACACAAGGCATCGGCATATTGTTCCGGAAAGACTTCGACAATATCCTTGATCTTTTCAAGAAAAAGAAGAAAGAAGAGAAAGAGCCTGCGGGCGAGTAAATTCATAATTTATTTGTATCTTTGCAGTTTGCGAAATTATAATTAATACATAAATCATAATGAACAATTCCATTTTTACATTCAAGACCCCCGGCAACCTGCCTATTAAAACCTATGCAAAAGGTACGCAAGATCGCGAATTGCTGAAGAAAGCATTAGAGCAAATCCAATCGGAAGTAATTGATATTCCTATTATTATAGGAGGAAAAGAGATAAGGACAGGCAATACGGGTAAGGTAGTGATGCCACACGATCACTGTCATGTATTGGCTACCTACCATAAGGTGGGAGAGAAAGAAGTGCAAATGGCTATCGACGCCGCATTGGAAGCCCACAAAGCTTGGGAGGCCATGCCTTGGCAAGAGCGAGCCGCTATCACGCTGAAAGTAGCCGCCCTTATCGAAGGTAAATACCGTTATATCATCAACGCCGCCTGTATGTTGGGACAAGGCAAGAACGCTTTCCAAGCCGAGATTGACGCCGCCTGCGAAACTGTAGACTTCCTTCGTTACAATGTACATTACGCATCGCAAGTATATGCCGACCAACCGGTTTCGGATGCCGCCTCTATCAACAAGATGGAATACCGCCCGCTGGAAGGTTTTGTATTCACCGTTACGCCGTTTAACTTCACGGCTATCGCTTCCAACCTCAACATGACGCCCGTGCTGATGGGTAACACCACGGTTTGGAAACCCTCGACCACTTCGCTCCTCTCGAACTATTATTTAATGAAGATATATATGGAAGCCGGACTTCCCGC
>DAIREI010000126.1:0-5273 GCA_036795675.1 Bacteroidales bacterium | reverse complement strand
CTATTTCTTTTATGTTGCATTCCGTTTCTGCTTAATGCACAAGCTGGAAAACCAAACAAATTAAAACCAAGCAACGGAGAGGGCTATAGCATCCCGTTGAATGCTCCCTCGGACGATTGCGAGCCGGTAACCGCTTTCCCATTTGAAGAAGGCTTTGAAGAGTTGGAATTTCCTGCCAATTGCTGGAAGGTTTATGATATAGATGGCGGAGTACCTGCTTGGGTGAGATTGTCACATGCCTATTCAGGCTCTTATTCCGTTTGCCATAATTATTCCGATAGCGATCAAGACGGCTGGCTGGTAAGCCCACAAATGGCCTTTGGCAATGGGAGCTATACATTGTCATTCTTTTCTAAGAATAACTATCCGGATGATTACGCAAAGAATAGCGTCTGGGTATCTACCGGAAGCGGCGACCCCGCTGATGGTGATTTTGTAGAGATTTGGAGTCCGGCATCTGTCGAAGAGGATTGGGTTGAGATCGAACTCTCTTTGGCATCCTATTCCAATCAAGAAGTATACATCGCATTCAGATATCAGGGAGAAGACGCTCACGGCTGGTATGTCGACGATGTGAAGATTGTTGAAGAAGCAGGTAGTGACCCTGTTTCTGAATTAACCGGCGGCAACGCTTGGAATGCCGGAGCTATTGATATCGACGTAACCACTACTTCGGGCAACTTCGTCCTGAAAAACACAGGCGCGGGCACCTTGACCGTATCTGACGTAACAACGCTGAGTGCGCCTTGGTCAACTACTTTCAACAGCGCATTGGCATTGGCCGGAGGGGAAGAGCATACCTTTACTTTTAGTATCACCCCTACAACGGTTGACACCTTTTCAAGCTCGTTCAGCTTCACAACCAGCGACGGAGAGACCTACACCATCACATTGTCCGCTTTTGTGGATGATTGTACGCCCATAAGCACCTTCCCATTCGAAGAAGGATTCGAAGGGTCGGAATTCCCGGCCAATTGCTGGAAGGTTTATGACATGGATGGTATAGGATATACTTGGAATAGTATAACAGCAGCAGCTTATGTTTATTCAGGTTCTGCTTCTGCATACCATCGTTATTCCAATGGTGATCAAGACGGCTGGCTGGTAAGCCCCCCGATAGCTTTTGGTGGAGAAAGCTATACACTATCGTTCTATTCCTCCAATAACTATCCGGAAGATTACGAAAAGAATAGCGTTTGGGTATCCACCGGGAGCGGTAATCCGGCTGATGGGGATTTTGTAGAGGTTTGGAGCCCGGCATCTGTCGGGGAAGATTGGGTTAAAACCGAACTCCCCTTGGCATCCTATTCCAACCAAAAAGTATATATCGCATTCAGATATGAAGGGAATAATGCCCATGAATGGTATCTTGACGATGTGAAGATTGTAGAAATATCGGGTGGCGACCCCATTTCTGAATTAACCGGCGGGAACGCCTGGGATGCAGGTATTGTTGATATGAACGCGACCACTACTTCAAGTAATTTTGTCCTTAGGAATGCCGGAGCAGGAACCCTTACCGTATCCGACGCTTCTACTTTAGGTGCACCCTGGTCAACCACTTTCGACAGCGACATAGAATTAGGCTTTGGGGAAGAGCATACCTTCACTTTCAGCATTACCCCAACTACAGTTGATACTTTTTCAAGTTCGTTCAGCTTCACAACCAGCGATGGAGAGGCCTATACCATTTCGTTGGACGCTTTAGCAGAAGATTGCGGTACGCCCATAACCACTTTCCCATTCGAAGAAGGCTTTGAAGATGTGGCATTCCCGGCCAATTGCTGGAAGATTTATGATATAGACGGCAAAGGATCTACTTGGACGAGAACATCATATTCTCATTCGGGTTCTGCGTCTGCTTACCATAATTATTCCGGATCCGGCGATCAAGACGGTTGGCTGGTAAGCCCTCTTATAGGCTTCGGCGAGAGCAGTTATGCTTTGTCTTTCTATTCCTCTAACAATTATCCCGGCGATTACGGGAAGAATAGCGTTTGGATATCCACCGGAAGCGGCAATCCCGCAGATGGAGAATTTGTAGAAATTTGGAGTCCCGAAGCTGTTGGGGAGAATTGGGTTGAAACCGAATTCCCCTTAACATCCTATGCCAGCCAAGAAGTATACATCGCATTTAGGTATCAGGGGCTCTCTGCCCACGGCTGGTATCTTGACGATGTGAAGATTGTAGAAGTATTGGACAAAGACCTGGCAGTAACAGGAATCACTCCGAATTATGTAATTGAAGAAAAAACGGTTACGCCTAAAGTAGCGGTTGCCAATTTAGGAGCGGACACTGCTACTGAATGGACTTTGACTCTTTCCGACGGAGGCTCTTACAGTAGCACTAAGACAGGCGCTTCGATGGATTTTAGAGAAGAAGCGGTTATTGTAATGGACGATTGGACTCCAACAGCGGCTTCAACCCTTACTGCTACTATTACATACGCCAATGATGAAAACCCATCCAATAACACCATATCGGTAACTGTAGATTATGGCGCTTACTCAGAAGAAGCGTATGCTACCGGCGTAAAGACACCCAAAGGATTTGTGTCGGTAGATCTTGCTACAGGCGAGGTTGCTTTAGTTGGGGAAATCGGATCTGAAGAGTTCCCGGTTGGGGAAGATTATGACGGCGAGTATATCTACCGTGCATTTAACGATAAAACCGTTGCTGCGGTAATGCCCGACGGCGGTATCAATATCCTTGGATCTATCAGGGGGTTGAGTAGCGGCCATTCCATTGTAGGTATGTGTTATGATTGGGGAGCTGAATGCTGGTACCTGAATACGGTTAACGATACCGAAGAAGCTTATTTACCCGAATTGTATAAATTAGATATGACCACCTTGGGGGTAACTGCAGTCGGATCAAGTGGACTTGAAGATCATTTCTTGCGTGGGGCGGATATGGCCGACGACGGTTATGTATATTCAGTATCCATGACCACCTCTGAATTGGTTAGGGTTAATCCGAAGACAGGCGAATACATTGCGGTAGGGGCAACGGGTCTCTCCCTTGCTTATGCTCAAGACATTTCATTCGATGAAAAGACTAAACAGCTTTATACCATCGCCTTCCATGATGATGATTATGAACAATATGCCGCATTTGGTACTTACAACCTCGAGACCGGAGCATTCACAGAAATCCATAGATATGGGTCGACTCAATTTGCAACTATGGTTATAATAAACCTTCCCGGTAGCGATGTGGCTATAGAAGATGTAACCGCATCTGTGGGTAATGGCAGCAAGGTGTATCCTAATCCGTCTACCGATGGTAGGGTTAATGTTTCGGTAGCCGAAAAAGCGACAGTCAGGGTGTTTGATTTCTCGGGGAAACTAATTCAGGTAAAACCGGTTGATGCCAATAGTATTTCAACTATTAACCTGAACTCAGGAATCTATCTGATTCAAGTGGATGGAGTAGATAACAAAGCAAGCCATAAAGTAATTGTAAAGTAAATCCTAACGGATTTTTCATGATAGAGAAGAGAGGCTGTTCTTTTGGGCGGCCTCTTTTTGTGTGTCGGCATCAAAACGACTGCATTTCGCAGAGCTTGGAGTAGTAGCCGTCCAGCTTCATCAGCTCTTCGTGGGTGCCTCTTTCCACTATCTGGCCTTCGTGCATCACGCAGATTAGGTCGGCATTGCGGATGGTAGACAGGCGGTGGGCGACGACGATGGTGGTGCGGTTCTTCATCAGCTTCTCCAGGGCGTCTTGCACCAAGCGTTCGCTTTCGGTGTCTAAAGCTGAGGTGGCTTCGTCGAGTATCAGTATAGGCGGATTCTTGAGTATGGCGCGGGCGATGCTGATGCGCTGGCGTTGCCCGCCGGAGAGTTTGCAGCCTCGATCGCCGATGTTGGTGTCGAAACCCTCTTCCGATTCCATGATGAAGTCGTAGGCGTTGGCTATCTTGGCGGCCTCTTCTACTTCTTCGCGCGTGGCGCGCTGTACCCCGAAAGTGATATTATTATAAAAGGAGTCGTTGAAGAGTATGGCCTCCTGGTTTACTATGCCCATCAGGTCGCGCACATCGTGTACTTTGGCATCGCGTATGTCTGTATCGCCAATGCTGATAGAGCCTTCTATCACGTCGTAGAAACGGGGTAGGAGGTCGACCATGGTTGATTTGCCCGAACCCGATTGCCCGACCAGCGCAACGGTCTTGCCTTTGGGGATGCTAAGGTTGACATCCTTTATCACCCATTGCTCCTTGTATTTGAACCATACGGCCTTGTATTCTATCTTGTCCTTCAACTCTATAGGAAGCGGTTGGTTGGGGTCGTTGATGGTCGACTTGGCAGTGAGTATCTTGTCCACCCGTTCCATCGAGGCCAAGCCCTTTTGAATGGAGTAAGCCGCTTTAGACAGTTCTTTGGCGGGATTGATAAGCAGGTAGAAAATTGAAAGGTAAGTAATGAAGCCAGCGCCATTCATCGCGCTGCTTCCGTTCAATATCAATGTGCCACCATACCAAAGCACTACGGCGATGGTTATCGTTCCCAAGAATTCACTCATGGGATGTGCCAATTGTTGACGTCGCAAGATACGTTTAGTGGTGTTGCGAAATATATTATTACTATCGTGAAAGCGTTTGCTCACCTTCTTTTCGGCATTAAAGGCTTTAATAATACGTAGTCCGCCCAGTGTTTCTTCTATCTGCGCCATTAGTCCGCCCCATTGTTGTTGTCCCAAGGCCGACTTCTGTTTCAGCTTTTTACCTATCCTACCCATAATAAAACCGGCAATAGGCAAGGTAATCAGGACGAAGAAGGTCAATTGCCAACTCATAAAGAACATTCCTGTAAGATAGATAATGATAAGGACAGGGTTCTTGAAAATCATATCCAATGAGCTCATTACCGAGTTTTCTACCTCGTTTACATCGCCTGATATGCGGGCGATAATGTCACCTTTACGCTCTTCTGAAAAGAAAGCCAAGGGCAAAGTCAGTATTTTATCATTAATCTGATTACGGATATCGCGTACTACGCCGGTCCGTATGGGAATCAAGTAATAGGATGATAAATACATGGTACCTGTTCGCAGGATGGTAGCGCCTACCATTAGCAACCCCATCAGCGCCAATGTGGTAGAGCCTCCGTACGTTTCTATGGATTGAGTTAGAAACCAGTAGAAGTTATTGCCGAAGGTTTCAGGCAAAGCCTTCCACGAGTCGAAAGAAAAGAAGTCGAAGTTCCAAGGGATAAAATTGTAGACGGTTTCGTTAATCCTGAACAGAAGTTCGAGTATGGGCTTGATA
>DAIREI010000125.1:0-5283 GCA_036795675.1 Bacteroidales bacterium | reverse complement strand
AAAAAAGTATCTTGAACTTTTGTTAATTAGGTATTAATAAAGTACTTTTGCAGTTTGAAAAAAACAGGAACAACTATATATTTAAATATTAAAATTTATGTGGCTATTAAATTCTTCTATTGGCAGGAAGCTTATCATGAGTATCTCAGGTATCTTCCTTATTTTGTTTTTGCTATTTCACATGTGCATGAATCTTACGCTGCTATTTTCGGTAGAGGCCTACGATTGGATATGTGAATTGCTGGGAGCCAACTGGTATGCCATTGCCGGAACTTTGGTGCTGGTGGCGGGTATTGCCGTGCATTTTATTTATGCAAGCTGGCTTACTATCCAGAACATGAGGGCGAGGGGCAACCAAAAGTATTCCTCGGGTAACGGCACCAAGACCGAATGGGCCGCAAAAAACATGTACATCTTGGGCGCTATTATTATAATAGGTCTGCTGATACACATGTGGAACTTCTGGTACAAGATGCAGTTCTCTGAATTGCTTCATTTAGATGGGGCGGTATCGCGCGGCTCTGTGTTGGTTATACCTCTGTTCTCGCAGTTGGGCTATGTGCTTATCTACCTGGCATGGCTGGTAGCCTTGTGGCTCCACCTTACCCACGGTGTATGGAGTTCTTTCCAAACCATCGGATGGAACGGCAAGACTTGGTATCCACGCTTGAAAGTGGTTAGCAATATCGTTGCTACTATCATTATGTTAGGCTTTGCCGCAGTTCCTGTTTTCTTTTTTGTAAAAGCCCTCATCAGCGGAGAGTGGTCGTTTTTCGGTTAATCTCTTAGTAAAAACACAGTAAATTATGACTAAATTAGAAGCAAAAATTCCACAAGGCCCATTAGCCGAGAAGTGGACAAATTATAAAGGTCACCAACGACTGGTGAATCCGGCTAACAAACGCCGCTTAGATATCATCGTGGTGGGTACCGGGCTGGCCGGCGCTTCGGCAGCCGCTTCGCTCGGCGAATTAGGATTCAACGTATTGAACTTCTGTATATCGGATTCTCCCCGCCGCGCGCACTCTATCGCTGCTCAAGGGGGTATCAACGCCGCCAAGAACTATCAAAACGACGGCGACTCGGTTTACCGCTTGTTCTACGATACTATTAAAGGGGGCGACTACCGCGCCCGTGAAGCTAACGTCTACCGTTTGGCCGAAGTATCGAACAGCATTATCGACCAATGCGTAGCACAAGGTGTTCCCTTCGCTCGCGAATACGGGGGCTTGCTCGACAACCGTTCGTTTGGTGGCGCTCAGGTATCGCGTACTTTCTATGCTAAGGGTCAGACAGGCCAGCAGTTGTTGCTCGGTGCTTACTCGGCTTTGAGCCGTCAGGTGGGTCTGGGTAAGGTGAAACTGTACACCCGCTACGAAATGGTTGACCTGGTAGTGATTGAAGGCCGCGCCCGCGGTATCATCGCCCGCAACTTGGTGACAGGCAAGCTGGAACGTTTTTCCGCTCACGCTGTAGTAATCGGAACGGGAGGCTACGGAAATACTTTCTTCCTTTCTACCAATGCCATGAACTCCAACGGTTCGGCTGCCATGCAGTGCTACCGCAAAGGAGCTTTGTTCGGTAATCCCGCTTTCGCTCAAATTCACCCCACTTGTATCCCCGTACACGGAGACTTCCAATCGAAGTTGACTTTGATGTCTGAATCACTTCGCAACGACGGTCGCATCTGGGTACCCAAGAAATTGGAAGATGCCAAGAAGCTGCAAGCCGGCACGTTGAAGCCGACCGCTATACCCGAAGAAGACCGCGACTACTATTTGGAGCGCCGCTATCCCGCTTTCGGTAACCTGGTTCCCCGCGACGTGGCCTCACGTGCCGCCAAGGAAAGAACCGATGCCGGATTTGGAGTAAACAACACTGGTTTGGCCGTATTCCTCGACTTCTCCGATGCTATCAACCGCTTGGGCGAGGATGTGGTAAGAGCACGCTACGGCAACCTCTTCCAGATGTACGAAAAGATTACCGACGATAATCCTTATGAAACCCCGATGATGATCTATCCCGCCATTCACTATACGATGGGCGGTATCTGGGTCGACTACGAATTGATGTCTACCATCCCCGGCTTGTTCTCTATCGGCGAAGCTAACTTCTCCGACCACGGAGCCAACCGCTTGGGCGCTTCTGCTTTGATGCAGGGCTTGGCCGACGGCTACTTTGTCCTTCCTTATACTATACAAGAATACCTTTCTGACCAAATACGTATTCCCCGCTTCAGCACCGACCTGCCCGAATTTGCCGAGGCAGAAAAGGGCGTGGAAGATAAAATCGCCCGCCTGATGAGCATCAAGGGAAACCGCTCGGTAGATTCGTTCCATAAAGCATTAGGCCACATCATGTGGGACAATGTGGGTATGGCACGCTCGGCTGAATCATTGGCTGAGGCACAGAAAGCAATCAAAGAACTGAAAAAAGAGTTCTGGAAGAACGTATATATCCCCGGCGAACCCAACACGATGAACGTGGAGCTGGAAAAAGCAATCCGCTTGGCCGACTATTTCGATATCGGCTATCTGATGGCTTTGGACGGTTCTCTCCGCAACGAATCGTGCGGCGGCCACTTCCGCGTAGAGTATCAAACGCCCGAAGGGGAAGCCATGCGCGACGACGAACACTACGCTTACGTTTCCTGCTGGAAATATGAGGGAGAAGATAAGGATCCGGAGCTTATCAAAGAGCCGCTGGATTATGAATTTGTTGTACGTCAGCAACGTAACTATAAAGCGTAAACATCATGGAAAAGACAATCAATATAAAAGTCAAAGTGTGGCGCCAGAAGTCGCCCAAAGCCCAAGGTGGTTTTGAAACTTATTCATTGAAAGATATTACCGGCGATACCTCCTTCCTGGAAATGCTGGATATCTTGAACGAACAACTGGTAAGCGAGAAGAAAGAACCGATAGCATTCGACAACGACTGCCGCGAAGGAATATGCGGGATGTGTTCACTCTATATCAACGGACACCCCCACGGTCCCGACAGCCTGATTACCACTTGCCAGTTGCACATGCGTACCTTCAACAATGGCGATACCATCACTATCGAGCCTTGGCGCTCGGCCGGCTTCCCCGTTATTCGTGACCTGATAGTAGACCGCAATGCCTTCGATAAGATTATGCAGGCGGGAGGCTACGTGTCGGTCAATACCGGCGGAATACCCGATGCCAATGCCATACCTATCTCTAAGATAGATGCCGATGAGGCGATGGATTCGGCCAGTTGTATCGGTTGTGGCGCTTGTGTAGCTGCCTGTAAGAATGGCTCGGCTATGCTCTTCGTTTCGGCTAAGGTAAGCCAGTTGGCTCTGCTGCCCCAAGGTCAGATAGAACGCAAGGCGCGAGCCAAAGCCATGGTGAAGAAAATGGACGAACTCGGATTCGGCAATTGCACCAATACCCGCGCTTGCGAATTGGAATGCCCCAAAGGCGTATCTATCAGCAATATCGCCCGCCTGAACCGCGAGTTCCTCAAGGCCAAGATAAGCGACTAAATCGTTTCTGCTAAATATATATTATGAGAAGAGCTGCCCGAAAGGGTGGCTCTTTCTTTTTATAGGAATTGGCGCAAGAAAGCCACGGTCTTCTCTTCGGCAGGAATGCTTAAGTTCTTGCGTAAGCGATATATTAACGTTTCGATAGTTCTCACCGAACGGTTGGTAATACGTGCAATTTCTTTTGTATTTAGGTTGAGGACAAGTAAAGCGCAAAGCCGCTGCTCCATATTGGTCAAATCTGGATTCCTTTTATTCAGGTTGTCATAGAACGACTGATGCACTTCTTCAAAATAGTATTTAAATTCGTCCCAGCCCTTGTCTGAGTTGTACGACGAGAGCTCTGTCATCATCTTCTGGAGTACAGTCTTCTGCTCTTCGGGCAAATCCATGCTGTCGAGTTGTTTTGTTCCAGCCTCCAAATTATGAATTATTTCGTCTGTTTTCATCAGAAAAAGTGCATTGCCGGCTAGTTTCCGGTTCTTGTCGTCCAGCGACACTTTGTATTCCTTGTGTATGTTCTCTTCCCTCTCTTCCGAATCTTTCTTTATACGCTCCACCGACCTTCTGTTGAAATAGCGGAATAGAATAAATGTAGCAACAATAATAGCAAACAAGGCAAAAAGTGAAAACTGAATAATCATCTTACTCTTTTGATTAGAGAGATTTGCCACCTGCAAGTTCTTCTCAAGTAATTCTTTTTCGGCAACAATCTTGTAGTTGTCCAATTGTTGTGTCAAGAGAAATACACGCTCCATGTTTTGGTTGTTTATTACTGAGTCTTTCAGCACTACCCCTTCTTGCAAAAGGTCCCATGCTTTCTTATATTGCCCTTTCCTGTGATATAATTGCGATAACTCCATCAAAGCCATGGTCTTGATTTGTTTGGCATTGATTTTATCAGATACTTCTATCGACTCATAGTAGTAGTTCTCTGCTTCATCAAGACGGTTCATCTGAAAAGCAAGATAAGCCATATTCTTTACACTAAGCGCATAGGTATATGGCTCATCTTTTGCAATATCCATGGCCAGTAAATAATACTTATTGGCAACGGTGAGTTCATTCATCTGCTGATAAATCATAGCCATATTGTTAAACATATAGCCTTTAGAGGGAGAATCTTTATCCGTCTGATTGTAAAACTCTATGGATTGATTAAGGAAATGAAGTGCCGAATCCAATTGATGGTTGGCGTAATAGTAGCCAGCGAAATTATTGTATATACTTGTCTTCCCTTTAATCAGGCTGTCTGCATTTTCGAGGTGCTGCATAGCCAATTGATGGTACTCTCCTGCTTTTTCATATTGGTTCATCAAGGTGAATACAAACCCTAATTGCGAATAGGCCTCTGCTGTATACTCATGATCGGGCTGGGCTATGATGGACTGAAGGAAAGAGACGCTTTCATCATACATTCCCAAGTTGGAACAACATCGGGCTATCAACAGTTTGACTGGGGCATCGTCTGTTTCATTAAGAATATCCACCCCTAGTCTATAAGCCTTTATATATTCTCCATTCTTATAGAAGAACTTCATTTGTTCCTCCGCATATTTCGTCCATTGAGGTTTATCCTCCAAGGTGTTAAAAAAATAGAGAATGCTATCGTACGATATTTTTCTTTCTTCAAACGATACATTCTCCCGCTCAAGTGTGGAAATATAATATTGTAATTTCGCTTTTTCGTGGATGTCTGAAGCTCTCCCTCCTATTGAGGAGAGTAGTAGTATAGATGATAATAAGAGAGTCTTTATCATGAGATTTTTATT
>DAIREI010000124.1:0-5286 GCA_036795675.1 Bacteroidales bacterium | reverse complement strand
CGACTGATAGCCATGTCACGCAAACCTTTAACATCTCCGAGTTTCACCCTCAGATTTTCGGCGATATTATCCGTAACGTCCAGGTCATAGCCGTATATTTCTACGCTTACCGTACTGGAGCCTGTACCCATTCCGCCACTTCCTCCGGGTGTTACTACATATTTATAAAGTTCGGGCATATTATCCAATTCCTTACGCAATTCGTCACCTATATCGTAGATGCTTTTTTTACGATCCGCTTGGTCGTTTAGCCTCAACCGCATCGATACATAGTCTGTACCGTTGGCCTGCATGGCCGCAAATGTATTGTTTTCGTCGGCTTGTCCTACCGAGAAGGTTCTCGTGGTTACTTCGGGATATTTCTCTTCAATAATCTTGTCGATGCGGAAAGCCATTTCGCGGGTTACTTCCGTACGGGTTCCTGCAGGCGTGTAGGCTTCGAGTGTAATCATGGCATTATCCGCCGCAGGCATAAAGTCGAACTTGATAAAGGGCATAACCGCAATAAAGATCAAGAGGACTATACCGATAGTTCCTAATAGTGTTTTCCAGCGGTTGCGTACGCAAAGTCTAACTATCTTGCCATACCATACGTCTACCTTATCCAGTCCCCGCTGAATGGCTGAGTTAAATTTACCTTGCTTGCTGCTTTGTTTCAGTAAGCGAGAACACATCATGGGCGTTAATGTCAAGGCCACAATCAGCGAGGTAAGAATCATGATAACAACCAACCAACCCAATTGGCTAAACATAACGCCTGCCAAGCCGCCTGCCATTGTTAAGGGGAAAAACACGGCTACAATAGTAAGCGTAGAAGCCATAATGGCCACACCTACCTCGTTGGTGGCATGAACAGCCGCCTGTTTGGGATCGCTACCCCGCTCGATATGTTTGGTAATATTCTCGAGCACCACAATAGCATCGTCCACCACCATCCCGATAGCGATAGTGAGTGATGACAGGGTAATAATATTCAAGCTTCCGCCTATACCCATCAGGTAGATAAAAGACACAATTAATGAAATCGGAATGGCAATGATAATGATAACAGCAGCACGCCATCGTCCTAAGAAGAACAGCACAACAATGGCAACAAATAAGAGAGCCAAGAGAATGGTCTCTACCAACGAGTCGATAGACTGTTCGATAAATTCAGATGAGTCGTATATCAATGATAATTTGATATCGGGCGGAAGCGTTTCCTCCAGCGATGGAATCATCTCGTTGATGGTGTGTGCAATATTTACCGTATTAGCGCCCGATTGTTTCTGTATTACAATAGTAGCCCCTTTAACCCCGTTGGTGTAGGACTCTTGTACACGCGATTGAATGGTGTCGTTCACCAAGGCTACATCACGCAAGTAGATGTTGCGGTTGTTGTAGCTTCCCACCACGATGTCTTGCAATTGGCTACTCTCTCTGAACTCGCCTTCTACACGTAGTGAATAAGTAGTAGCCCCCACGTCGAAAGTTCCACCGGGCACGTTGAGGTTTTCCATGGCAATGGCATTGCTTATTTGCTCAACGGTAAGGTTGTAGCCCTCCATCTTCTCAGGGATAACATTAATCTGCACCTCACGTTGGGGAGCGCCCGCTATACTTACCGCCCCTACCCCATTTACGCGGTTGAGCGGATTGGCAACTTTGTCATCAAGAATCTTGTAAAGCGAGTTGACGCTCTCGGTAGCAGTAGCCGAATAGATAAGGATGGGCATCATGTCGGTACTAAACTTCATGATGATGGGGTTGCTGATTTCGTCAGGCAAGGCCGATTTCACCATCTCCAATTTATCTCGCACGTCGTTGGTGGCTTCGTCTAAGTTGGTTCCCCAGTTGAATTCTAGTATTACCAGCGACATATTATCCGTAGATCGAGAAGAGATATTCTTCAGGTTCTCAGTAGAGTTCAATGTATTTTCAATAGGACGCGACACATTGGTTTCAATATCCGATGCACTTGCTCCGGGATAGGCTGTAATGACGGTAATCATATTCGCCTCAATCTCGGGAAACAAGTCGATCGGTAGCCGCGTATAGGAGAATATCCCTATAATGGCAACTGCTACAAATATTAAGGCAGTTGAGATCGGTTTCTTAACCGCGGTTGAATACAAGCTCATGAATTATAAATTATGAATTATGAATTAGTCTTTTAGCTCTCAGTGTTCACGCATAGCGACCTAATAGCTAACGGCTAATAGCTAATAGCTAAAAGCTAGTTAATAATCTCTATTTCGCTTCCGTCTATAAGGCGGGTTTGGCCGGCAATTACTATTTCGTCGCCTTCATTAACACCCGACAGGATGGCTACGTCTTCACCCATGCGCTGGCCCAGCATTACCTTGCTATATCTAACTTTGTTGCCTTCAACCACAAACACATAGCGGTCGTTCGAGCCTGATTGCTTAACAACGGCTATGTCGGGCAATACTATTTGCTCGGCGCTTCCGAAGTTCATCGTCACACGCGAATACATCCCCGGCGCCAACTTGCCTTCTTTATTATTAATCGCCACTTCTACAGTAAAAGTGTGGGTTACGGCATCGATGGTAGGATACACCAAAGCTACCTGTCCGGTAAAGTGTTCGTTGCCATACACATCAACCATAATATCCACAGGCAACCCTTTCTTCACTACCGGGAAATAAGCTTCCGATACATTAACCAAAGCCTTCAAGGGATTGAGTTGCTCAACCGTGAGGATGGGTTGTTGCATAAACACATCGCCGTTGTCGTAGTTACGGGCGGTAACCACACCGTTGATGGGGCTG
This sequence comes from Bacteroidales bacterium, assembly GCA_036795675.1. Classification (GTDB taxonomy): domain Bacteria; phylum Bacteroidota; class Bacteroidia; order Bacteroidales; family Azobacteroidaceae; genus Azobacteroides. The sequence continues at coordinate 2,515 of DAIREI010000124.1, read as the reverse complement.
CGCAATATGGTATTCTTCTTTATATTGTCGATAGCAGATTCTAAGACATCAATCTGCGTCTTAAGTTGGTCTACTTGTTGTTGGGCAATACCGCCTACTTTCAATAGTTCGCTGTAGCGCTCATAGTCTTTCTTCAGCGTTTGAAGTTGCACGGTTTGTTGTTGCAGGTTGTAGTCTTCCATCTGCACCAGCGATTGTCCTCGGCTTACTTTCTGCCCTACTTCTACAAATATCCGCTCTATGCGTCCTCCCATTGCAGGAATAATCTGGTTGGTCACTTCCGATTGGATGCTAGCCGTATAGGTCGACATATCGTTTACCATGCGCTTACCGGCAACCGTAGTCTTTACCTTCACCTTGGTTTCTTTCTCCACCACAGCTTCTTCCTTTTTATTACAAGAGATGAATACCCCTGCCACGAGGAAAATCATTAATACTTTGAATAGATTCTTTGTGTTCATATTGTTGTTTATTTATTGTTTTCAGTGATTGTTGTAGGATCAATACCCAAGGTTTTATCCAAATCGGCCTTCGACGACAGGAAGTTGTATATCGCCTGATTATATGCCAGGCTGGCTTGGGTAAGCCCCAGTTGGGCATCGTTCAGTTCGAGTATGGTTCCCATACCCGTATCGTATAGCTTTTGCGATATTTCGTATCCCTTCTGCGCCTGCTCTACCACATCGCGTGTGGAGATAACCTGTTCTACATAATTAGCCATATTGTTGATGCTGTTGCTAATGGCCAAGTTCAAATTGCGAACTACGTCTTCGCGTTGCCACTTCATCTGCTCCAGGCTCACCTTGGTTTGGCGCACATCGCTCCGTTTCTTAAATCCGTCAAAGATGGGAATGGATACGCTTATGGCAACATTCGAGTAGGGATTCCATTTATAATCGCCAAACTTGAAATTGTTATTCATCGACATCCATGTATAGTTACCCGTAATGGCCACCGTGGGATAATATTGGGCTTTATATAGTTCCATCGTCTTTTGCAGCATGTTGGTTTGCAAATCGAACTGCTTCAAGTCGGAGTTGAATTCCAGCGAAGGGTTAATCGACATCAGTTCACCATACAACCCTTCTTCATAATCGAGCAGGCTGCCTGTTATTACTATCGGCTGATCCATGTCGATGCCCATAAAAGCCTTTAACGAAAGCGTAGCCAGATCGAGAGCATTTTGCGCCTGTACCAGGTTGGGCTTGATGTTTTTGGCGTTCACATTGGCGCGTATCATATCAAATTCCGATACTACGCCCTGCTCAAACTTCCGTTTGGTATTTTCGTAGTTGTCTACGGCATTGTCGTAACTTTGCTGTAGCACATCCCTGGCATCCTGAGCCAAGAGCACCTGATAGTAAGACTTCCTGACCGAATTAATCATATTGATCTTCGATGCCCGAGCCGATTCTACCGCCAACTCCACATCTATGCTCGAGAGTTCAATGCTTTTCCACAGAGTAGGCACTACTACCGGCCAATTGAGTTGAAATCCACCCGTCCAGGTATTATCACGGCCTACGGTAATGCCTTCATCGCTGTTTGAAGTCGATGTCATTCCGTCTTGTATCGCCTGAATGTTATCGGCTAATGTGTTGGGATCCATATCCGGATGCAATTGCTGGAGGGTAGCTGCTGTGCCTCCTATGATTGGAGTAAATATCTCACCAAACATACTGGCCATCCCTCCGCCACTGTCATCATCGCCTCCCATGTACATCACCTGCTTCTTCACGGCTCGGCTATACTGCCCAACAGCATCTATCTGCGGATAAAGAGACGATTGCGTGCTCTGCTTGGCATACTTCTTCTTTTGAATTTCCAAATCTGCCACTTTAATCGTCGGATTTTCGCTCAATGCAATCTCTATCGCCTTGTCGAGTGTAAGATGAATGGGCGGTAGTTGCTCATCCTGAGCCTGCCCCATCCAAGGGATAAGAATCGCAATACATGCTAAAACTAACTTCTTGCCTAAATCTAATCTCATAACCTATTAATTAATTGTATTGTTTGTTTGGTTCCTTTGCTTTATTTCCTCTTCTATCCTCACGATAGCCTCATCAATCACCTCAATTCCCTTAGGGGTAGCGATACCCCGCGTAAAAGTAAGGATGATTTCGCTTACGAATTCTTTTATCGAAAACTGCGTAGTAATGCTCCAGTCGCTTTCCATCAAGCTCTTGAATTGTGCCCCCAGCATCCACATCAATATCTGTATGTTCAGGTCTTTCCTTATCAAGCCCTGTTCCATCCCCTTTGTGAATAAGGGCACAAAGTTATCTACATTTTTTTTATGTTTGGTGTTGACCTTGGCATAAATTTGCGGGTAGTATTTCTTCAAGTCATAGATGACAGAGCGGTTGGTGGTCTGCATCTCGCTCAACTGCTTGGCATAAATGCGCATAAGGGTGTCGATTGCATTCTCCGAACCTTCAAGAAACTTCTCCATCTCTTTGTCTGTCTTGTAGGTGTGATAGTTCAAAGTCGCTTCGAGCAACTCCTCTTTATTGGG
>DAIREI010000123.1:0-5299 GCA_036795675.1 Bacteroidales bacterium | reverse complement strand
ACACTCTTAGTTCTTAACTCTTAGTTCTTAACTCATAATTATACAGTCATTATCTCCTTCTCCTTGGCAGCCAGCACTTCGTCTATCTTCTTCATGTACTTGTCGTGAAGTTTCTGTATGGCGCCTTCGGTTTCTTTGCCATCGTCTTCGGGGGTACCGTCTTTCACTGCTTTCTTGATGGCATCGTTGGCCTCGCGGCGGGCATTGCGTATGCCTATCTTGGCATTTTCGGCTTCGGTACGGGATTGCTTAACCAACTGCTTACGGCGCTCTTCGGTCAACGGAGGGATACCTAAGCGAATGATCTCACCGTTGTTTTCGGGCGTAATACCTACATCCGAATCCTGTATCGCTTTCTCAATAGTTCTCATCATGTTTTTCTCCCATGGGAGGATGGTGATTGTCTTGGCATCAGGAGTAGAAATAGTAGCCACATTGGCCAGTGGCGTCATAGTGCCGTAGTACTCCACCTTAATTCCATCGAGGATATGCACATTGGCTTTCCCTGCCCGGATGCGCGACAGTACGTCTTCCAGATAAGTCAATGCGTGAAGCATCTTGTTATCGGCATGTTCTTCAATCGATTTAATTACGCTCATGATATGTTGATTTTAAGTTTATGCAAATGTAGTGATTATTCCTGATGTACCAAAGTGCCGATAGGCTCTCCCGATAAGACTTTCTTCAGGTTGCCCGGGGTATCCATATCAAACACGATGATGGGTAATTTATTGTCTTTGGCCATGGTGGTGGCGGTCATATCCATGATCTTCAATCCCCGGCGATAGATTTCGTCGTAGGTTATCCGGTCGAACTTGGTGGCGGTGGGGTCTTTCTCAGGGTCGGCGGTATAGATGCCATCTACGCGCGTGCCTTTCAGCATTACGTCGGCTTCCAATTCCACCGCCCTGAGGGTGGAGGCCGTGTCGGTAGTGAAGAAAGGATTGCCCGTGCCGCCGGCTACGATACTCACTTCTCCCCTTTCCATCGCACCTACGGCTTCGTCTTTCGAGTAGAGTTTGCCAATAGGCTCCATGCGGGTAGCGGTAAATACGTTGGCCTTTACGCCTTCTTTGTTAAGCGCCGAGCTCAATGCCAGGCTGCTTATTACCGTTGCCAGCATCCCCATCTGGTCGCCCTTCACCCGGTCGAAGCCTTTGGCGGCACCCGATAGTCCGCGGAAAATATTCCCTCCGCCTATCACAATGGCCACCTGTATCCCCATACCGGCTATCTCTTTTATCTGACGGGCATAATCGCCCAGGCGATTCTCGTCTATACCGTACTGTTGGTCGCCCATCAGCGACTCGCCGCTCAGCTTAAGCAGTATTCTTTTGTAATCCATTATTTAATGTTTAATGTTTAGCGTTAAACGTTTAGTATTAAGTGTGCAGTATCAGGCAATAAACACACAATGTTAAACGTTCCTAAAGGTGCAAAGATAAAAAGAATAATAATTCCTAAAGCTATATTCAAAAAACAATTCGTACTTTTGTACATTAGAAATGGAGAATACCGATAAATACCGGCCCGGCAATAAAACTGTTTCCTTAAAGAAGAATGCTGTCTATAATTTTATCAACACTCTTACTTCTTTATTATTTCCGCTTATTGTTCTCCCCTATGCCTCGCGTATAATGCTTGCCGACGGGATAGGTAAAATCGAATTCTTTACTTCCATCATCAATTATGTAATCCTCTTCACAAGCCTCGGCATCCCTTACTATGCCGTACGCGAGATTGCCAAGATACGCAATAACGAGCGGCTGCTTACCAAAACTACCGTCGAGATTTTAATTCTGCACCTTGCGCTTAGCTTTGTCGGATACCTGGCTGTATTTGTGTTGACCTCGGTTGTTGCCAAGATACAGGTAGATATTCCCCTGTTCCTGCTGCTGAGCCTGAGTATAGCCCTTACGGCTATCGGCGCCGAATGGTTTTACAAAGGCATCGAAGACTTCAAATACATTACCATTCGCAACGTGGCGGTGCGCTCGGTTTGCCTTGTTTTGTTGTTTCTGTTGGTAAAAACGCGCGACGACATCATGTGGTATGCCGCTTATACGGTGTTCGGAACGCTGGGGGGTTACATCTTCAACTTCTTCCGTCTGCGTAAATTCATTCATCTGCGCAACTTCGATTGGCGTACTCTTTCGCCCCTCTCCCACCTCAGGCCTTCGTTGCATATCTTTGCCATCAATTTTATTGCCAGCATCTATATCAACCTGAATATGGTGATGCTTGGTTTTATGACCAACGATGCCGTTGTAGGCTATTACAGCCGGGCAATAAAGCTGAGTCAGTTTGCGCTGGCGGCTATCACGTCGCTGGGAATGGTGATGATGCCCCGGCTAAGCCACCTAATTGCATCGGGACAAAAGAATGAATTTAACCGTTTGGCAAACAAGTCGATAAACATCACCTTGGCAGCGGCTTTGCCTATCACCGTAGGGTTGATCATTATGGCTCCTACACTGATACGCCTGCTCTGCGGCCCCGACTTCGAGCCGGCTATACTCACCTTGCGTATTATTGCTCCCGTCGTCTTTTTCATCGCTGTCTCTAATGTAATAGGCATTCAAATATTCTATCCGCAAGGGCAGGAAAATAAAGTAATCTTCTCTACGGCGGTTGGGGCTACCATCAATCTGATACTGAATATCATTCTCATTCCCCGCATTGCACAGAACGGCGCGGCATTAGGCTCTGTAATGGCCGAGGCCTCGGTGATGCTTACGCAATTTATCATAGGGATGTCGTTTATTCCTTTCAAGATACTCAACAAGTCTTTTGTCAATTACTTTATAGGCGCATTGATAATGGGGGTAGGTATTTGTACCGTTTGGTCGTTGCACCTGTCCGATATAGCCAATATCATCATTATCCCCTTGGTAGGCACTGCTATCTACTTCGCCTTTCTGTATTTCAGGCGCGATGAACTTTGCCTGGAAGTAATATCTCTTGTTAAAAACAAAATTTCCGAGCGAAAGTAACGTTATACTAATAGTATGGAGAAATTATTCGATTATCTGATTGTTGGGAGCGGACTTTTCGGCTCGGCATTCGCTCATTTGGCCAAAAAGCAAGGAAAACGCTGCTTGGTCATCGACAAGCGTAGCCACCCAGGCGGGAATGTGTATTGCGAAAGCATAGAGGGGATAAATGTGCATACCTACGGAGCGCATATATTCCACACCTCTAATAAAGAAGTATGGGACTTTGTAAACCGCATCGTCCCCTTCAATAATTATATCAACTCGCCCATTGCCAACTACCAAGGCAAGCTATACAACCTGCCCTTCAATATGAACACCTTTTACCAATTGTGGGGTGTCAAGACCCCGCAAGAGGCCAAGAGTATGATTGTCCGCCAACGCGAGGAAGCCGGCATAGGACAGCCTGCCAACCTGGAGGAGCAAGCCATATCGCTGGTAGGGAAAGACATTTACGAGAAGCTGATAAAAGGCTATACCGAGAAGCAATGGGGGCGCAAATGCACCGATTTGCCTGCCTTTATCATCAAGCGGCTACCCGTGCGATTTATCTTCGACAATAATTACTTCAACGACTTTTATCAGGGAATACCTATCGGCGGATACAACCTGCTTATCGACGGATTGCTGGAAGGAATAGAGTGTAAAACCAACGCCGACTTCTTTAGTGACAGGGCTTACTACGAAAGTATTGCCGACCGCATCGTCTTTACGGGCAAGATAGACGAATATTACGATTATCGTTTCGGCAAACTGGATTACCGTACGGTAACGTTCGAGACCGAGACGCTCGACTGCGACAACTACCAGGGCAATGCCGTGGTCAATTACACAGAAAAAGAGATCCCCTATACCCGGATAATCGAACACAAGCACTTCGAGTTTGGGAAACAGGAGAAGACCGTCATCTCGAAAGAGTATTCGTCGGAGTGGACGGCAGGCGCCGAACCCTTCTATCCGGTCAACGACGAGAAGAACAACATGCTCTACGAGCAGTACCGTCTTTTGGCGGAGCAAGAAAAACGTGTTATCTTTGGCGGCCGGTTGGCCGAATATAAGTATTACGACATGGATAAAGTGATAGAACGCGCCATCAACGTATATAAACAAAACAGCTATGGATAATAAGGTGCTCTCAATAGCCATCCCTTCTTATAATATGGAGAAATACCTGAACAGATGCGTCGATTCGCTTCTTGTTTCCGAGGTATTACCCCAATTAGATATTCTTATCGTAAACGACGGAAGTAAAGATAACACCCTGGCTATTGCCAAACAGTACGAGACAACCTATCCCGACTCGGTAACGGTGATAGATAAACCCAACGGCAACTACGGTTCGTGCATCAACGCCGCGCTCGCCATAGCCCGCGGCAAGTATTTCCGTATCCTTGATGCCGATGATTGGTTCGACTCTAACAACCTGATCCGCTTTGTTCACGCCCTTGAAAACCTGGACGTTGATTTGGCTATCACTACCTTTTCGAGGGAGTTTTCAGAAGGTACTAAAGAGATTCATCCCCAAAACACCCATAGCATTCCGGCCGAAACCGTGCTCGACTTCCCTACTTTTGATTTCTATGAACGAGGGGCTATCTATGCCATAGCCATGCATACCGACACCTATCGCACACAACTATTGCGGGACATGGGATACCGACAAACCGAGGGCATCAGCTATACCGATACCGAATACTGTTTCTATCCCCTGGCTCATGTCAAGACCTTTGTGTTCTTCAACTTTGTGCTCTATCGCTACAATTTCGGCCATGAAGGGCAAACCGTGTCAGATGCTTCGGTAAAGCGAAATAAAAATCAATTCTATACCATTACCCACAAGATACTTCAATATCTTCTCTCGAATAAAAGCAATGAGCAGCCCATACTGCGCAAACAACAGTATGCCATTGCGGAGCGAATAGCTCAAAACTACTACCTCTCTCTGTTGATAATGAACGATAAAACCGAAGAGGATGATGCCAGGCTAAAAGAGATAGACCGCTTAATAAACGAGTTGGACAAGGACTTATATGCCCGGATGAGTAATATTGACTACCATGGCTTTTATCACATCCGTGTGTGGCGCAAGAAAGGCCATTACTTTAGCGATCCCAACCGCTTCGGCCTACGGAAGGCCTACCTGAAACTACGTTCAAACTTGAAAAAAAACCGGTTACTTTCCTCTCTCTATCATTCCCAAAAGAAGTAAGAAACTGTTTATGTTTTGGGGCTATTCAGCAAATATCAAAAAAATCCAACTAACTCGCAATGAATTGGTTGGATTTTTTTGATATTTACTGAATAGC
>DAIREI010000122.1:0-5426 GCA_036795675.1 Bacteroidales bacterium | reverse complement strand
CGAATCGAAACCTTAATGACAACCTATTCCAAACAATTGGCAGAATCGCAAACCAAGATGAAGACCGAGATTAAAAATCTCCGCATTTCCAACCTGGAAAAAGAAAATATGATTGCAGGAAATCGTATGTGGTTGACCTTTATTACCTCTATTGCCGTATTTTTGGTTATTGCTTTCGGCGTATATCGACATATCTACAAATCGAAACTGAAAAAGCAGCAGTTGGAGTTGGAACTGAAGAATTCAAACGATATCATCCGCATTAAGGAAAAAGAATTAAAGTCCTATATTTTCGACCTATCTAATAAGAATAAGTTAATCGGCGAATTACAAAACCAACTGTCCAAAGAAATCCCGGCCGATGAACAAACCACCAAGATAGCCCAGCTATTGAATCAGCGTATTGTGACAGATGAGAATTGGAGCCTTTTCAAATCGAAGTTTAATGTCATATATCCGTTTTTCTTCGCCAAGATAAAACAGCTCGATATTCACTTGACCGAAGCCGAAGTAAGGTTTCTGGTGTTGTTTAAACTGAATCTTTCGGGAAAAGAAATGGCTAATATGCTTGGAATATCCCAACAAAGCGTACGTGCCCTTAAAATGAGAATGAAAAGGAAACTCAATCTGAAAGGCTACGAAAGGGTAGAAGATTTTGTGCAGTTCCTGTCTTAAGATTACCCCTACTCCCCCTTCTGATACAGCATCCAAGCCTTACTGTGGGCAGGGTGCTTCACCTTAAATTCATTTAGGTAAGATTGGGCGCTCTCCTTGTCGGCGAAGCGGTCTACATACACCCGGTGCTTGTCATCATTGCTGATTACTGCCGCCCGGTTGAATGATTCGGCGCGGTGTTCTCCGGCTTTTTTTTCGGCCAAGGCCTTGGTAGGCAGGCTGGCGATAACGATGTAGTAGTAGCGGCCGTTGTGTGCCTGTGTTTTAGGAGGCATTACTATGGTATCGGCCGGGATGGTGTCGGGGGCGATACTATCGGTGCGGTTCCGGCAAGTGTCGGGTAGGAGGGTAGAAGGCAATTGAATGATAGATGCTTTTTCCGATTCGTACACCGGATAATCTTTAACCGGTATGGTAAGCAAAAAGAGAGCGGCTACGGCAGCGGCCGATATGCCTACCCATCGCCACATTCTTCTTCCCGATGATATTGCAGGTTCTATTTTGGCCGGTGCTATTTGGGTGGGTTCTTCCCAAGTCGTTTCTTCTTCGAGGGGAGCAAGTTCGGCTAAAGGAGTAAGGAAGAAATTGGTGAGGCCGTAATATTGTAAGTTGCAGCTCACTTGCTTATCGGGAGTGAACTCCATCTTTTGCTCGGCATTAAGGCGTAAGGTTCCTACCCAAGGGATAAGAACGGCCTGCCCGGCTTGAAGCTGCTTCTCCACTTGTTCTACATAGTGCTTAATCTGCCGCGAGGCTTCCTTAAAGGGAATGTCTTTCTCTTTCATGATAGAGTTGGCCAGCAACCCGTCGTTATGGCACAACCGGGCATTGAAGCCGAGGCTTTGCGCAGGCGGTATGAGCATACCCGAAACGGAGTCTTGCTTTGCTTCTACGGGAAAACTGATGAAAGCGCCCAAGCCGGGAACGATCACACATTCGTGGCAGGTGAGCAGATAAGCGAGGTGAAAGTGGATGTTTTGCATGTTGCAAAGGTAATAAAAAAAGAGATAATATACGAAAAAGAAGTTTTATTCGTTTCAAAAGTATACCTTTGTACCCCGATTTTTATAATATAAAGATAAACACAATTATGAAAGTGAAACTTGCGCTTTTTATCTTCTCTGCGACTCTCCTGTTCTCCTGTCGTTCAGTACCTCAAGACATTGCTTATTTCGACGATTTAAATGTGACTACATTGCACGGATTGTCTGACGACTACTTCAAGTACGAGCCGACCATCAAGAACAACGACCAGTTGCTGATCTCCGTTTCTTCACCCGTATTGAATCAGGAGCAGGTGGCTCAGTTCAACTTGCCGATGAACACCTACCTGGCTCCGGGAGAGACCACCATTATCCAATCGGCTGCTATACAAACCTATACGGTAGACAAAGAGGGTTATATCAACTTCCCCGTAATCGGGCGGTTTAAGATAGGCGATCTTACCCGTTCGCAAGCGGTGGAAAACTTGGTGGCCGAGATTTCGCAATACTTAGACGACCCCATCGTCAACCTACAGGTTATTTCTTTCAAGGTTACCGTATTGGGCGAAGTGCTGCAACCGGGTACCATAAAAGTATCGGATGAGCGTATCTCTATCTTCGAGGCTCTGGGTGCGGCAGGCGATATGACCATCTACGGCAATAGAAAAAATGTACGAATCATCCGTGATAATAACGGGCAAAAAGAAGCGGCGGTACTCGACCTTACCAAATCAGACATATTTACGTCACCTTATTACTACCTGCAACAAAACGATATCCTCTACGTCGAGCCTAATAATACCAAGAAGAGCCAAAGCACTTATGGAGCTACTGACAACTATAAACTCCAGATATTTTCCATTGTATTCAGTGCCCTCGCCATCATTGCTAATGTGATTATCGCGTATGCTACAAAATAATTAAACATCTTAACTCTTTATATGACTGCAAAAGAAAATAAAACAGAAGCACAAGAGATAGTCGATCTGCTGAAGCATTGGTTGAAATATTGGTATATCTTCATTATCAGCGGCGCTATTTGTGGTGCCATCGGTTTGCTTTACTATAAACTGAAAACACCTGTAATGCAGGTGAAGAGCAGCGTAAGCATCCGGCACGACGATGCTATTGCCGGTACGGCCGGTATGTCGCAGGCAAGCTCCCTCATGAGTTCCTTCGGTTTGGGAAGCGGAGGGGCGATAAACGTAGAAGACGAAACCCTGAAAGTACAGTCGCAGAGCCACGTGAAGGCTATGGTTAAGAACTTAGGGTTGAATATTGTATACGAAAATCCCAAGTTCATGGGGCTGATAAAGGAGCCGTTGTACGATGCGTCGCCCGTGGTATTGAAGGTCGATCCTAACCTGCCCGATACATTGACGGCCGGTATCAAGTTCAACATAGAACTTAAGACGGACGGCAAAGCCGATATAACCCTTATTGCCCGCAAGAAAGAGATAGGCAAGTATAAGTCGCAAACACTTCCCGTTACTTACAATACGGTGTGGGGCGATCTTACCTTCGATAAGTCGGATCATTACGATCAGTATGAGAAGCCGATGAAGATAAAAGGGAGCCTATCCAGCTATGATTATATGGCTCAGTTATACAGAGAAGGGATGGAGATTGACTACGAAAAGAAAACCTCCGACATTATCCACTTGGGCATACAAGGCGAAAATGTAGCGCTTAACAAGCGTATTCTTTCCGAATTGATAAACGTTTACAACGATATTTACGACAAAGACAAGAATCTGGTTAATGAAAAAACGGCCGAGTTTATCGACGAACGACTTGCAGAGACCCAACAAGCCCTCGACCTTGCCGACTTGAAGATAAAGCAATTCAAAGATAAGAATAAGATTACCGAGATAGAGGCCGATGTTACTTACTACTTCACCATGTCGGGAGAGATACAAAAGCTGATACTCGAAGCCGAAACCCAGTTGAGCGTAGCCAATCTAATGACCGACTTCGTTAAAGACGAGCGTAACCAATACGCCCTTATCCCCTATAGCCTCACTATTTCCGAAACCGGAATAGCCGAAGTGATCACTACTTACAACGAGCTACTGAGCAAGCGCAACGATATGAACAAGGGTGGAGTAACTACCTTTGGCAAATCAGTAGACGACCAAATAGAGCTTCAACGGAAGAACCTGGTTAAGTCGCTCGACAATGTGATTGACGGATTGAAGGCATCAATCAAGACTTTGCGCAAGCGCGAAACCGAATTCAATGCCAAATTAGGCGGCTTGCCTACGGTAGAGAAAGACTACATCGGATTGCGTCGCGAACAAGAGATACAACAGACGATGTATATTTTCCTGTTGCAGATGAAAGAAGAGAACGGCGTAAAAGGCGTTCGTATTCTTCCCAAACTGCAAATAGTAGATTCGCCTTACATGGTGAACGAAAAGGTAGCGCCTAAGCTCATGAAGATTGGTATTGTAGTCATATTCTTGGGCGGAATACTTATTCCTTTGTCTATCATTTACCTTGTTCCCTTCTTCAAATCGCTTTTCAGGAAGAAGAAAGATGAGTAAAATAGGAGAGCTATACCGTACTTGCCGTAAGTTTCGCACTTCGTTTGTCTGCGCCTTGCTATCTACCCTCTATTACAGAGTAAGAGGGAAGCATATCGTTGCCCATACCAAGGTTACGATAAGGGGCTTGAAGAATATAAAGATAGCGCCGGGCGGATCGTTGTGGGCAGGTACATTCTTTGGCTTTTCGCACAAAAAAGACGTCACCTTGTTGAATATTGAAGGCGAATTGCAGGTAAATCATGCCGCCTTTGCCCGGGGCAGTCGCATCGATATTGGCGAGAAAGGACTGATAGTAATAGGCGACAATACCTCCATCAACCCCTTTACCCGCCTGCTTATTCAGCACAAATTAGTAATCGGCAGCAATTGCCTTATCTCGTGGAACTGCCAGATACTCGACGAAGACTTCCATACCATCGACTATCCCGATAAGAAGAACGGACAATCGCCCGCCATCATTATCGGCGACCATGTGTGGATAGGCTCGAACACGAGTATATATAAAGGAGTGGAAATAGGCGACGGATGTGTAATAGCTGCCAATTCGGTGGTGAAGACCTCTTTCCCCGGAAACAACTTGCTCATAGCGGGCAATCCTGCCCGGGTGGTAAAGGAAAACGTAACCTGGCATTAACCCCGTAGCGCTATGATGTTCCTTGCTTTCATACCCATTACGATATTTCTTTATATAAAAGAATATAAGATCTCGACGCTAATCATCTTGTTTTTCTTTCTTACCGAAGGATTCAACTTGGTTCCCCCCGATTATTTCGAGACCGGGATGGGGTTTTCTAAGGGGCGTGACTTCGCTTTTTTTATCCTGTTGGGCATCGTTACTGTAGATGGCATATTTAAGCGTGGTTATTTCAAGACAGACGCATTCGTCCGGTATATCATTGTTTTCTATATCTTCTTGGTGGCTTGCATATTAAACAGCCGGTATAGTGTGGGCTTATCGTGGAGCGAAATAATAAGAACGGCGCGTTACCAGTTTTTCTGGATGTTTTATTTCCTTTTCCGTTCGCTCGACAAAGAGACGTTGAAGAAGGTATTGGATATTTGTTTCTATGTTACCATATTCCTTTCGGTGTTTTACATGCTGCAATTGGTAGTGGGCGAATTTATTCTGGCAGGAAAAGTAAGGTCTTCGGTAACAGTAATGGGCATGACTTTTCAGCGTTATTACAACCAGCCCGATTTTGTTTATTTCATGTCCTTT
>DAIREI010000121.1:0-5432 GCA_036795675.1 Bacteroidales bacterium | reverse complement strand
GCTTTGATTATTCCAATTATTTTTGCTATATTTGCAACAAATCGCGAACGATTTGTTGATTCAAAATTCAACGATTTAAGATTCAAGATTGCGCTTCGCGCAACTCTTAGTTCTTAGTTCTTCACTCTTTAAAGGTGTAGACCTTCGAACGCCAACACTGTACACCCTCGAACGTCGACACTGTACACCCTCGCAACCTAAGGGTGTATACCTTTAAAGTCTTCAAGCCTATTTTGCCGATCCGGCAAGCCTATTTAGCACAACACACAAGTCTATTCCGATTACGATTTATCTGTATAAATTCGTTAAATCCGCATCATCCGTGTGCCGGTAGGCCTTAATTATCCCGCAAAATTACAAATAATATCGTAATTTTGCACTCCCAATGACGATAGGAAACATCACATTCAGCAAATATCCGGTCTTCCTGGCTCCTATGGAAGACGTTACCGACATCTCGTTCCGCTTGCTATGCAAGGAGTTCGGAGCGGATATGGTCTATACCGAATTTATATCGAGCGATGCGCTGATACGGCACGTTAACAAAACCAAGGCCAAGCTGGAGGTGGCCGAAGAGGAGCGCCCCGTGGTGATGCAAATCTACGGCAAAGACCCCGAAACCATGGCCGAAGCCGCCCGCATTTGCCGGTCGGCCAAACCCGATATTATCGACCTGAACTTCGGTTGCCCCGTGAAGAAAATCGCCGCCAAAGGGGCAGGGGCAGGCATGTTGCGTAACCCCGAACTGATGCTCGACATTACCCGAAGCGTGGTGAAAGCCGTGGACATACCGATAACGGTAAAGACGCGCCTGGGTTGGGACATGGATAACCTCATTATAACCGATTTGGCCGAACAGCTTCAGGATTGCGGCATTGCGGCGCTTACCATACACGGACGCACCCGTTCGCAGATGTATACAGGCGAGGCCGACTGGACGCTGATTGGCGAAGTGAAGAATAACCCGCGCATTCATATTCCTATCATCGGGAACGGCGACATTACCTCTCCCGAGAAAGCCAAAGAAGCCTTCAATCGCTACGGAGTAGACGCAGTGATGGTGGGCAGAGCCAGCATAGGCGCCCCCTGGATTTTTCGCGAAATAAAGCATTACTTAGAAACAGGAGAGCAGTTGCCTAAAGAAAGTTTTAACTATTATATGGGTATTCTGAAAACCCAAGTAGTAAACAGCATCAACCGACTGGACGAACGGAGGGGAATATTGCACAGCCGCCGGCATATTGCAGCCAGCCCACTGTTTAAGGGTATCCCCGACTTCAAACCGACTAAAATAGCTATGCTCAAAGCCAATACCCGGCAAGAATTGTTTGAGATAATGGATGGGATTAAGCTCTTTTAAAACCTTTTTTGAACTAATAACCCAGACTTTAACAATTATTATGCGAAATTATTTGGTCGGTATAAAGAAAACCCCGTATCTTTGCAGCGTAGTTTTTTCATAATAGTATTAGATTTAAGGTTAACAAAGATTGGATTAGGGAATTCGCGAGAATTCCCTTTTTCTTTTGCCCTCGCTCCGAGAAAATATTTTGTCCACGAATTAACACGAATTCCTTCTTCTGCTATTGCGGATTGCCCCTAATTGGCTCCGCCGATACTTCGTATTCCTCTGAAGGAGACTTCCTAAATCGTAGGCACTCAATAGCCCCCTTTAGGGGGTTGGGGGCAAAAGAAATTAGTGTTAATTCGTGTAATTCGTGGTCTAAGACCTATTGCTTCCCGAAGCGGGATGAATCGACTTCAGTTCTCTCTTTCTTCTTTATATCTCCTCCGAATTTATAAACGAGCGACAGCGACACATACCGCGCATCGGGAAGAACATCCATCATTAAGTTCTGATTCTGATAGATCAGCGTAAAGGCCGGCGACCAGCTATTGAACAAATCGTTGCCTTTCAGCATAAGTTCGGCTTTCTTATTGGCGAATACCCATTTTATATCGGCATCTAAGCGGCAAATCGTCTCCAATTCGCCCGGTCCTTGCAAGGCACCGGTAATAAACTGTCCATTCACATTCAGGCTGATATCGGGCTTGTAGGACAACTTAAACGAATTGTTAAGCCCGGCATAGAAAGTCCATCGGCTCTTATCGAAAGATATATCGTGGAACCGGGAATGCTTTGCCCGATAGTAAAAGCTATTCATAGACAACCGGGTGCTGAACCGTTTGTAAGAATAGGGGGCGTTCAAGGCGAATCCCGTCCGCATCAGGTAATCGAAATTGGTAGTTTGGTAAATCAATGCAAGCCTGTCTGACGACTGATAAGGCAGTTGCACAAAATAATCGTCTAAATAGCTATTGAAGAAAGTGAGCGAATATTTCTGCTTGAATATATAGGTCAGTTGCGCCGAGTAAGATTTATAAGGCCGCAAATCGGTATTGCCGTGCACCTCGGTGTAGCTGTTCAGATAGCTGACCGAGCCTGTCATCTCCCAATAAGAAGGGTATACTTTATCCGACGAGAAATTGAGTTGGAAGATGTGCTTGGGATTGGTGAAATAGGTGGCCGAAAGCGACGGAAAGAGCGTCCATTCATCGTAATCGCCCACTTTGTAATATTCGCCCATCAGTGTGGCCGAGAAGGAGAATTGCGGCGAGAACGATTTGGTGAGGCTCACGTAGGCATCGTAGGTGTATTCGTTCTCGGTATAATCGGTGTCCTGCCCGCTCATATCGCTCCCTGCATGCGTGATATAATCTTGAAAGCTCTTGTCTTGAGCATAGAGGAACGAGGCGCCATAGTTGAGATTATAGCCCTTCTTCAGTTGATGCCCTTTGTGTGCGTATACTTTCAGCCGGTTTATCTCTTGCTTCGAGTTGCTTTCGAAATGCTTGCCTGCCGCACCCGCATCTTCAAACAGTTGCTTCGAATAGTTCTTATAGAAAGTATAGTCTGCACCCCCGCTCAGCCCCGACTTGGTAGAGGCATAGTAGAGGCTAACGTTGTGCATCTGAACAGGGTCTATTTTCTTTCTTTCGGTAATAGAATTGGATACGTTGCCCAAAGCCCTTTCCATGGCGTAGAAGTCGGGGGTGAGCTGCATGGTATAGGCCAAACTGATGTTGCTTTCGGGAGAAATCGCATATTCCGACCCGAGACGGAGCTGATGTGTCTGCGACCGGCTCTTACCCAAATTCTCTTGGTTGATCTGATAAACCTGCCCGGCGAAGCTGTGATTGGAGTTGATGTCGATGCCGGTTCTTACTTCGTTCTCGCTTATCGAATAAAGGAAATCGTTGTAGAACTTATCGTTTGAATGAAAGAGGCTTATTCCGCCCCTGTAATTGTCGTAATAGCGCTGGCTATATTCTGCATTTACCTGCCCGAAGAGATTATCCAGCAAGTTCCTTTTTATTATCACATTAATGGCAGCTCCCCTTATATTATACTGCGGGGGAGCCGTGTACATCACCTCGGCTTTCTCTACCATGGCGGCGGGCGTATTCTTCAGCAGTTCTTTCAGTTGCTCGTAAGTCATTGTTGACGGCTTTCCGTTCAATATCACAGCCACACCTCCTGCCCCGCTCAGCGTCAAGGCCTCCCCCTCTTCCCGTACGCCCGGCAGTTCCAACAGGGCATCGTAGGCATTGCTTACCGATTTATTTCTAATCAGTTGGGGCATATTATAGGCCAGTCGCCCTTCATTAATCTCTATCAGCGGACGTTCGCCCTCAACCACCACCTCGTCCAGCAGGTTATCTTTTCCTTGCAGAACAATCGTTCCTACTTCGCCCGTGGTGTATTCTTTTTCGAAAGGTTCATACAGCAGGTGCTGTACAAGAAGGAAGAAAGAGGGGATACTATTATTGAAGCGGAAACTCCCCGATTCGTCGGTATAGGCCGATTCTACATAAACAGAGTCCATGGTCTGCAAGACTACGGTGGCAAACTCAATGCCGTTGTTTTCTTCATCCACTACCCTGCCCGATATGCTTTGTGCCTGAATGGCAGTAGAAAAGCATAGCCAAAACAGTAAGAATATCAATCGAATTGTGTATTGTTTCATTAGATATAGATTAAATTATCATTCAATAAATGCGTATGAACACTCCGCAAATCTACGTAATCTACGTAGCATTCGCAATATGGGAGAATAGAGTGTTGCGCTTTTTAATAAGATTTAACCAAAAGAACGATTAATCATTCTATTCTTCTAACAGCCACTTCCAGACAGGTATAACATTGATACTGATTCCTTCTTCTTCTATAATCCCCTCTTCGTCCCATGTAATTATTTCCCTGCTTTGAATGTCGTACACCTCCGACAATTTAATCAACGCTTTTTTCTCTCTTAGCCTGGTATCTTCATCCGATAGGCTATAAGAGACCTGTATTGCCCTGTGTTCTTTAGGGATAAAGAAGTCTACCTCGATATTTTTATTGTAAAAATATAAATCGTCGCCGTATTTCTTTTTGAGCGTAATAGCTACAATATTCTCCAATAGTTTGGCTTCGGGATTAAAGATAAAGTTGTTCAGCAAACCATTGTCGAAGAAGTATCGTTTCTTAAATGTTTCTTTTTCGCTCAACTTATCAGAATAATTAGGGATGCCGAAAATGAGATAAGCATCGGTCAAGTATTGAAGGTAATCGACAAGTGTATTCCTGGAAATTGTAGTACCTGTTGAATCGATAATGTTTTTAAGCCGAGCCAAAGAAGACGGTTGCATCACACTTTCAGCCAACTTCTTCATCAATACTCTAATTGCATTTTCGTTTCTTATCTCATTTCGGAAGATCACATCACCTAAAAGCACTTTCTGATACAACGAATTCAGCCAACTTCGCTTATCTATTAATGGGAATGACTCGGCAAATCCTCCATAATAAAAATAATCTTGAAACAATTTGACAACCTGCACCCGTGTATCCGTATATTCCCAGTTCTTATCCAAGACTATACTGTGGTAAGTAAGGTATTCCTTGAACGAAAACGGGAAAACTTCTTTAGCAACAAAACGGCCGCCCAACGTAGTATATATCTCTTTACTTAGCATTTTGGCATTACTGCCGGTAACGAAAACCCGGTACTTAGAATCGGCCAACCTACGGGCAAATTTCTCCCAGCCGTCTATATTTTGTATTTCATCTAAATATACCAAGGGCTTCCTATCGTACATCTCTTTGTAGCTTTCAAGAAACAGATTGAGATCTTCTGCTTTTATGGATGAAATCCGCTCATCTTCGAAATTGATATATAAAATGTCTTCGATGGTTACTTGCCGCGTTTTTATCAAATGCTGTATATGCTGAAATAAAAGGTAAGATTTACCCGCCCTGCGAATGCCGACAAAAACGTAATTCACCGTATCCTCTAAGAATATAGGTCTTTCTATTAATTCTATCCGGCTAATTTCTTCCTGCTTCTCGCTGATAAGCGCTTTTATTATCCTCTTTTCCATATCTTTTT
>DAIREI010000120.1:0-5436 GCA_036795675.1 Bacteroidales bacterium | reverse complement strand
AGCAAATCCCCTACCGAGAGCGAAGCGGATGAGCTTGTTGCGTATCTCAAATTCGTTATCGCCTTTAAGGGTCTTTCTTTTATTTCGGATGATTTCTTGCAGGCGGCTCAGGGTTTCTTTGCTATCCAAGGTTTGCAGGCTGTTGTTGATTAGGGTATCGGGCAGGTCTTTACGCTTCAGTTCATACTTGATTTTGTGCACTCCCCAGTTATTGTATTGGCTTTTATCGTGGACAAAGGCTTTGGCATAGCGTGCTTCGTCTAAGAAGCGCTCTTGCTCTAAGTGCTTGATAATCTTATTTATATCTATCTTCGATACTTCCATGGCTGTCAGCTTCTTGCGCACATCGGCCCTGCATCGTTCGGCTTTGCTGCAATAGGCCGCCATGCGGGTCAGGGCTTGTTGGTAGGTGATGGGCTTCATAGTCGGGCTTTTATCATGCGGTCGTTACCCGATATGTCGGGGTACAATGTTACATCGCGGTAGCCTTTTGTTTTTAACATCGCGGCCGTCTCTTTGCCGTAGAGGGCGCTGACCTCGAAGAACAAGTATCCGTCCTTATTTAAACGAGATAAGGCGATGCCGGCGATGCAGTCATAAAACAGGAGGGGGTTGTTTTGCGGAACAAACAAAGCGTTGTGCGGTTCGTAATCTAACACATTGGCTTGCATGGCCTGCTTCTCGCCGGGCGTAATGTAAGGCGGATTGCTCACGATAATATCCCATTTGTGGGGAAACTTTTCATTGTGCCAATGCCCCAATATATCCCCTTGAGAGAAACGGACGTCTACTTGGTTCAATGCCGCATTATGCTTAGCTACGCCAAGCGCCTCTTCCGATACATCCATAGCATAAACGGTGGAGTGGAGCAGGTGCTTGGCCAAGGCGATAGCGATGCAGCCCGAGCCGGCGCCTATATCCAGCACAAGGGGGGAAGGCGTAGTCACCGTCTTGCAAATTAACTCAATCAATTCTTCCGTTTCGGGGCGGGGTATCAACACCTGTTCGTTCACACGGATAGGCAATCCGTAAAACTCGGTTTCGCCGGTGATGTATTGTATAGGGCGATAATGTTGGAGTTGTGCTACGCTTTCTTTCAACTTACGCAATTGGTCTTCGGGTATTTTTGTATCTTTGCCCGACAGAACATCTTGCTTGCTTGCGTGGCAGACATACTCCATCAGTCGGTAGGCTATGGCACGGGCTTCGGCCTCGGGGTAGTAGCCTTTCAGTTGGTCTTTTATGTAGAGGAAGGTGTTTTGCATACGCTTATCGGCACAAAGTTACAAAAAAATGAGTTACGACGAAAAGTACATGCACCGCTGCCTGCAATTGGCTGGATACGGACGAGGATTTGTTTCGCCCAACCCGCTGGTAGGCAGTGTAATCATACATGACGATAAAATAATAGGCGAAGGCTTTCATCGCGCTTGCGGCCAAGCCCATGCCGAGGTGAACGCGATTGCATCGGTAAAGGATAAGGAGTTCTTGAAAGATGCTACCCTGTACGTAAACCTCGAACCTTGTTCGCACCACGGGAAGACGCCTCCCTGTGCCGACCTGATTATCCGGATGGGCATACCCCGCGTGGTAGTAGGGATGCAAGACCCCTTCCCCGAAGTGGCGGGACGAGGGATTGGCCGCTTGAGGGAGCACGGCGTAGAAGTAGCAGTGGGCGTATTGAAAGAGGAATGCGAATGGCTGAACCGCCGCTTTATCATTTTTCATCGGGAGCATCGCCCTTATGTGATACTGAAATGGGCGCAATCGGCCGACGGATTTATGGATATTATAAGGAGAGAGGGCGACGGACAACAACCGGTAGTGTTTTCCAACGACTTTGCTCAAATAGCTGTGCATAAATTGCGTGCCGAAGAAGATGCCATTATGGTGGGCACAAACACCGAACGATTAGATAAGCCCCGCCTCAACGTGCGCTATTGGGACGGCAAAGACCCCCTAAAGCTTATCGCCGACAGCAGCAAAACCCTGAAAGAGCAACTGCACGAACTTTACCGGCAAAACATACAATCGCTGATAGTAGAGGGCGGCGCTAAGTTGCTTGCATCCTTTATTAAAGAGAACCTCTGGGACGAAGCCCGGATAGAGACAGCCGAACACATCCTGTTGGGGGAGGGCGTAAAAGCCCCGGTTATTGATAAGTGATTCAGAACACTTTGTTCTTCGGCGTAGTAGCCTGAAACTCCTTCAGGTAAAAAGGCTCGAAGTAGGCGGTATCTGCAAATTGGCGGTTACGGTAGCAGGCTTCTGCCATGGCGGTCATCATGCAGGCCTGTGGGAATATGCCGTCGATAAAGACGGCGTTGGGCGATTGGATAACGGCCTTACACTTCTCCGCTCCGTCGCCGAAGAAGAGAATTTGATGTTCTTTAAGTAAGTCGTTAAAACTATCTTCGTCAATAATCTCGGCCGAAATGGGTTTAACCGCATTCATCTCCACATCGTATACCGCATCGTAAACCTCCATGCGGCGGGCATCTATCATGGAGCAAAGCAATACGTCTTGGCCGGGCTGCCGGGTTTTAATTACCAAGTCGGTTATTATCTGCAAAGTATTCAATGCGATAAGCGGAATGCCCAGCCCGTAGCATAAGCCTTTGGCCTCCGATACCCCGATACGCAAGCCGGTGTATGATCCTGGCCCCTCGCTTACGGCAATAGCATCAAGACGCAACTGCTTCGTCCGCACAAAATCCAACGCTTCTTTTGCGAATACGCCCAGGTTCTTAGCGTGCGAAGATTGGTCTTTATCCATTCTCTCAAAAAGGATTGAAGCATTATCAGCCAGGGCGATAGAGCAGGCTTTGGCCGATGTTTCGATATTGAGTATGCAAGCCATACGAATTATTATACAGAAATTTATAGGCAAAGTTACCGCTTTTTCGGCAAAATTGGTTATTTTTGCACAATCATTCCGATAATATTTAAACAGTTTCTCATACTTTATGATTCAATCTATGACGGGATTCGGGAAAGCTTGTATAGAGCTTCCCGGTAAGAAAATCAACATCGAAATAAAATCGCTCAACGGAAAGCAACTCGATATTAATGCGCGTATACCCAGTTTGTACCGGGAAAAAGAGCTGGAAATAAGAGGTATACTATCTAAAGTTATTGAAAGAGGAAAAGTTGACCTATATATATATGTAGATTACCTGGACAAGACCATTTCGTCTACTATCAGTAGCGTAGCCGTAGAGAGTTATTTCGGTCAGATAAAGACGATTTCGGAGCACCTGAATATCAGTATGCCTCAAGACTGGTTTTCGGTTATTCTGCGCCTGCCCGAAACCATAAAAACGGAGACCGGCGAATTGGGCGACGAAGAGTGGGAATACCTGAAAGAGGGGCTGGAGATTGCGCTCGAGGCTTTTGTGCAATTCAGAAAGCAGGAAGGCGCCATGCTGGAAGACGTGCTGCTGAAAAACATCCGGCGGATAGAAGCCTTGCTCTCCGAAGTGGATAATTACGAGAGCGAACGCATAGAGAAGATAAAAAGCAAGATTCTGGAATCGCAAAAGAAGATAGAATCGGTTAGCTTTGATACCAATCGCTTCGAACAAGAGTTGATCTATTATATAGAGAAACTGGACGTGAACGAAGAGAAGTCGCGGCTGAAAAACCACCTCGACTACTTTGTGCAAACCATGAACGAAGATGATAGCCAAGGGCGGAAACTGGGATTCATTGCCCAAGAGATAGGGCGCGAGATTAATACGCTCGGCTCCAAAGCCAACCATGCCGAGATGCAGAAGCTGGTGGTACAGATGAAAGACGAATTGGAACAGATAAAAGAACAAATACTCAACGTGCTTTGAAAGGAAAATTAATCATATTCTCCGCTCCGTCAGGCTCGGGCAAGACAACCATTATCAACCATATAATGGAGCAGGGCTTGCCTATGGAGTTCTCGGTTTCATGTACCAGCCGCCCCCCACGGGGGAACGAACGCCACGGAGTAGAGTACTATTTCCTGTCGCCCCACGAGTTTAAGAAACGAATAGACCGAGGCGACTTTGTTGAATACGAAGAAGTGTATCCCGACCGGTTTTACGGCACACTGAAATCGGAAATAGAAGATAAGCTGGCAGAAGGTCGCAACGTGATATTAGACGTAGATGTGGCAGGCGGAATGAGTATAAAGAAGAAATACGGCGACGATGCCCTGCTCGTCTTCATCAAACCACCCTCGATAGAAGAGCTGAGGCGCCGCCTCGAAAAGCGCGGCACAGACTCGCCCGAGGTGATAAACGACAGGATTGCCAAAGCAGATAAAGAATTGAAAATGGCTTCGGAATATGATGTAGTAATCGTCAACGACGACTTGGAAACTGCAAAGAAAGAAGCGCAAGATACTATAACTAAATATTTGAATAGAACATGAGAATAGGTATTTTTCCCGGATCATTCAATCCGGTACACATTGGACATCTGGCCATAGCAAACTACCTGGCCGAATTTGATGGTTTCGACGAGATATGGTTTTTAGTTACACCACACAACCCGCTTAAGAAAAAACGCGATTTGCTGAATGATGAGCTGCGATTGGAAATGGTGAAAAAGTCTATCGAAGGGTATGACAAGTTTCAACTATGCATGATAGAGTGGGAATTGCCCCAACCTACTTACACCATCAACAGCCTTCAGAAATTGAGGATGAATTATCCCGAGCACACTTTCGAGCTGATTATCGGGTCGGATAACTGGCTTACTTTCCACCGTTGGAAAGACTTCCAGATGATCTTGAAAAACTTTAAGGTAGTGATCTATCCCCGCCGGGGGTCGACCGACAAGTTGTATGTAAACCACCCTAATGCTTCGTTGAGCAAAGACGCACCTAAGATCGACATCTCTTCTACCGACATAAGAAAGTCGATCAGAGACGGAAAAGACGTTCGCTTTTATATGCCTGTAGGTATTTATCAAAACATCATCGATAGCGGCGAATTGACCAAAGAACCCGAAGAAGAAGAGGAAGCGGCAGAGTAATTCACCGATAAGTTGTTTTTAACAGAGAATAATTTTGTTCATCCGTATTAATGAGATGAATAGAATTATTATTGTATCTTTGTATCATTATATTTCAAAAGACATTAAGGAATGAGTGTACACGAATTGAGCGAACAGGAAATATTCAGAAGAAAGAGCCTCGAAGAGCTGAGAAATCTGGGAATCGAACCTTATCCCGCACAGGAATACCCCATCACGGGTTACGCCAAAGAAATAAAAGAAAACTTTGAGGACGACGAACCCCAACGCGAAGTGAGCATTGCCGGCCGCATTATGAGCCGCCGCATTATGGGTAAAGCTTCTTTTGCTGAATTACAGGATGCCGAAGGACGTATTCAGGTATATATATCCCGAGACGATCTGTGTCCGGAAGAGAACAAAGATGTATATAATGTCGTATTCAAG
>DAIREI010000119.1:0-5446 GCA_036795675.1 Bacteroidales bacterium | reverse complement strand
TCTTGTCTTTGCTTTTCAATTTAATTGTATACTTTTGTAAACGAAATTGACTCGACTAAATATAAACACATTAATAAATTTTACCCTTATGAAAAGAAAGACGAGATTGGCAGCCGTTGCCGTATTGCTAAGTTCGAGCGTTATGTTCAGTTCCTGTATAGGCTCATTCAGCCTGTTTAATAAGTTGAAAACATGGAACCATTCCGTCGGAGACAAGTGGATTAACGAAGTAGTATTCTTCGCATTATGGATAGTGCCCGCCTACGAAATAGCCATGCTGGTAGACGTGCTGGTGCTTAACACTATCGAGTTTTGGACGGGCGACAACCCTGCTTCGGCCGAGGTGAAAACCATTGAAAACGAAGACGGTATCTTTACTGTTTATACCGACGAGAACGGCCATAAGATACAGCAAGAAGGTTCGGACGACATCGTGGAGTTCCGCTTCGACAAGGAAGAGCAATCGTGGAGCTTGGTAATTGCCGATGAAATCATGCCTTTGTTTAAGATGATAAACCAAGAACAAGGTATGCTTTACATGGCCGACGGTTCTACCATGACTTTCGACGCCAATCAGGCAGGGGTTTACGCCTTGCGCCAAGTGTTGGAACAGAAGGCTTTCTACGCGTTCAAGTAAGCACGTAAATCGTATAGGATAGGGGGTATTGGCTACTGAGGGACTAATGCCCTCTATCTTTTTATCAGCTGATAAATATTAAACAGGGCTGATTAAGCAAAAAAGTATTACTTTTGCTGATTATTAAAAAGATTCAGTTTATGTCGGCATACAACAGCAATAGCAACAACTTCTTGAGTCGGATACCTCCTGTTACGCTAATCATCCTTATTATCAATATACTTATATGGTTGGCTTCCCGTTTGATAAATCCCATATACATTATTGAGTACCTGGCCTTATTTCCTGTCGAGAGCGGATACTTTCATATCTATCAGTTGGTAACGTCGATGTTTACGCAAATAAACTTCTCGCATCTCTTCTTCAATATGTTTGCCGTATGGATGTTCGGGAGTTTGCTTGAGCGGGTTTGGGGGTCAAAACGCTACTTGCTCTACTATATGGTAACGGGCATTGGCGCAGGATTGGTACAACTGCTGGTATGCCACCTTACGGGGACGATGAATCCTACTATCGGCGCTTCGGGTGCTGTGTTCGGCCTCTTGTTGGCATTCGGGATGTTGTTTCCCAATTCTCCCATATACATCATGTTTATCCCTATCCCTATCAAGGCCAAATACTTCGTTATCGGTTATGGTTTGATCGAGTTGTTCCTTGGCTTCTCCAACAGGGCGGGCGACAACGTAGCCCACTTTGCCCACCTGGGAGGGATGCTGTTCGGGATATTCTTAATATTGTACTGGAAAAAGAAAGGGGTAGGTCGTGGCTCGAATTATTACTGAAATAGAGCGCTTTTTCAAGACAAGGTCGATACTGTCTATTCTTATCGCGATAAATATTGCGGTATATATAGGCATATTACTGACAAGCCTGGTAATAATCCTCTTCAAAGGAACTCCCACATTTGTAAAGGACTACCTTGCCGTTCATGCCAACCTGGAGACGTTGCTCTATACACCCTGGACGCTAATCACTTACATGTTTACCCATACGGGATTCTTCCATATCTTATTCAATCTGTTGTGGTTGTATTGGTTCGGCAAACTCTTCGATTACTTCTTCGGCTCGCGCCCCATGGGCAGCCTCTACTTCCTTGGCGGCATAGCGGGAGCCGCGCTCTATATTGCAGCCTTTAACATCTTCCCTTATTTCGATGAGGCAGTGAAGAATAGCGTGATGATTGGTGCATCGGCATCGGTCATGGCCATTGTATTTGCGGTAGCTGTTTATCGCCCCGATTACTCCATCGGCCTGTTGTTTCTGGGACGGATAAGGCTGATATGGATAGCCTTGGCCCTGTTATTAATCAACCTGATTACCGTGCAAACAACTGCCAACAATGGCGACCCCATCCTCAGCAATGCGGGGGGATTTTTTGCCCATATAGGCGGGATATTAGTGGGAGTTTGGTTTGCTCAATCGTATAAGAAAGGCAAGGATATTACCAAAGGCCTCAATTCGTTCTTCGACGGCGTAGCCAATCTGTTCAAGAAAAGCGATAAACCGAAGAAGAGTAAAATGAAGGTGAAGTACAAAAAGCCCGAGACAGACATGGAGTACAATACCCGCAAGAAGAAAGAAAACGACGAAATAGACAGCATATTAGATAAGATAAAGCGTTCGGGCTACGATGCCCTTACCGAGAGCGAAAAGAATAAGCTCTTCAACGCAGGTAAGAAATGAAAACGATAGTAAAAATACTTCGTATCTCGTGGAGGGTGATTACCTGTATCGCCTTGGTTATATTGCTGTTGTCTGCCTTCTCGCATTGGGTATCGCCCTATCGTAGCGTCTGGTTCTCTTATTTGGGATTGTTCTTTCCCTTTATCCTTTTAGGAAACCTTATTATATTGATAATCAATCTGGTATTTGCTCAATGGAAGCAGTCGATTGCCACAGGGATAGTTTTGTTGCTATGTTCAGGCTCGATATTTACCTATTTTTCTTTCAACGGAAAGACTAAAAACTTGCCCGACGATTGTATAAAGGTGCTGACCTACAACGTATGGCGATTTCAATACCTGCTGCCTCACGGTGGCGAAAAAGTGAACGAAGTGCTTCAATACATAGCCGATTGCGATGCCGATATTATTTGTCTTCAAGAGTTTGGGGCTACTTCCGATAAGGGGCTTCTGAGTATGTCCACCATCAAAGAGGCCTTGTCGAGCACGCCTTATTATTATGTGGAAAACAGTTCTACGCATAAAACCCTCACGTTTGGCATAGCCGTATTCTCGAAATATCCTATCGTAAAAGCAGAAAAAATTATTCATAAAAGTGAATACAATGGCTCGCTTCTTGTAGAGCTTGATGTGAACGGGCGGCGCGTGACGGTGATTAACAACCACTTGGAATCGAATCGGTTGTCGATGGATGAGCGTGCCGAGTACGACGGATTGGCCAGAGACCCCAACATGACCGAACTCCGCTCTTTTACGCAAACGATGTACAAGCGCTTAACGCCCGCTTTCAAGGCAAGGGCGCTGCAAGCCCAACGGATAAGGGAGGCTATAGACGAAGCCGATACACCTTATATATTAGTATGCGGCGACTTTAACGATACGCCCATCTCCTACGCCCGCCATAAGATAAAAGGCAACCTGAAAGACGCTTTTAATGAGAGCGGTAGAGGGATGGGAATAACCTACAACAAGTATAACTTCTTGTTCCGTATCGACTATATCCTGTACAGCAAGAACATGAAATCGTACAACACCGAGGTGGGTAAACTAAAGAACTCCGACCATTACCCTGTTTCTACCTACATTCAATTTAAGGATTGATGAGCGTGAGAATACGGAGTATCGTCCGTCCCAATAGGGTGAAACAGTTGTCTCAATAGGGTGAAACGGCTGTCTCAATAGGGTGAAACGACTGTCTCATGGGTTTGAAACGAGAGTTTCACGGGTTTGAAACGGGTGTGGCATTTATGATTATTATTTCTATCTTTGGCATGAATTTTCTGCCTATGAAAGGAGTCATCTTCTTTATGAACAAATTGTTTTTCTGCTTACTTCTCATTTTTCTTCCGATTTCCGAACGGTGCTTTGCGAGTCAGGATGCGGAGATGGAAAAGCGTTTTCAGGCTTTGGATGAAGAGCTGCACCGGATTTCTAATTTAGACCGCCAGCGCGCGCAAGATATACTGGATAAAATGTACAGCTTATCTTATGAGCAGCCCGACAGCCTGTTCTGGCTGAACAAGACCTTATACGCGCACACAGTTTTGCAGACTCGACAGCATGTAAGGGATAATTCGCTACAGGCCACTATACAGAAGCATTTGTCGATGGATAACCTATCATTGTACGAAAAAACCATCCTGATGCTTGCCCTCAGCAAGTCCTACCTGTCTCAAGGGGATTACTCCGAAGCATTTAATAACGCTTTGATTGCCTTGGAGTGGTCGTTGGAACTAGACGACTCGTTTTGGATTTCGCGTGCTTATAACAACTTGGGGACATTGTCGCACACCGTACGTTTGTTCGACCTGGCGGAAGATTACTACCTGCAGGCACTGGAATGGAGCGACCCTACAGCGCATCCGGCTGACTACTATGCTACTAAGATGAATTTCTATACCAACAGCATCAACTGGAACAACCTCGGCAATGTGGATGCATTTGTAGATTCGCTCTATGCTTTGATGGACACCCTCGAATCGCATCAGGAGATTGCTTCACTGGCCATGCTTCACAACAATATGGGTGTCTTTCTGTGGGACATCGGGAAAAGGGAGGACGCTTATATTAATTTTAGGAAAGCCGAAGCTCTTATCGTCGAAAGCCCCGATTTCTTGGCGGCCATCTACGACAACCTGGGGCGGTATTACGTGGAAGAAGCGAAAGACTACCAGAAGGCGCTTGAGTACTTCAGAACGGTGCAGAACATAGTGGAGGCCAGCAACAACTATTTCTATCTAAGCATTACCTACGACAACATCTCATCGGTTTACGCCAAGCTGAACGAAAGCGACAGTGCGCTGTATTACGCGAGAAAGGCTTTGGAGGCTGTGAGGAAGGATAATAACAACGCCCGGGTAATGGAAACCCACCGCAAGTACATCACAACTTTCCTTGAGACATCGCAAAACAAATTGTCGCTGGCGCAGGTCGAATTAGACTTGAAGAACAAGCAAGTCATCATCACGATTATTTCTTTGTTAAGCGTAATCGTACTAAGCTTACTGCTGCTGACTATACTTTGGCAGAAAAGAAAGAGTATGAAGCAGAATGTCTTATTGAGAGAGGCCGAAGCGAAAGAACTGGCCTCCAGCCTGGAGAAGGAACAGGCGCTGCAGAAAGTGCAGGCCGACCAATTAGACAGCAAACTGAGGGAGCTGACTTCCTACTCCCTGCTATTATCCAATAAAAACCAAATACTTAATGAGATATTGAAAGAAACCGAAACCATCCCCGACCATGTACAAAGCAAGCAAAGGATAGACCTGATCATCAGGAAGAATTTGCGCACGGACGATGACTGGGAAGACTTCATGCTGCACTTCAATCAGGTTCATTCCCACTTTTTCGACAACATCCGGGCGGCCTATCCATCGGTCTCTAATTACGAACTGCGCCTAATGGCCTACATCCGCCTGGGGCTATCCGCTAAGGAGATTGCACAGATGTTTTCAGTCACGCACGAAGCGGTGTGGAACTCCCGTTCGCGCTTGAAAAAAAAGCTCGGGATGGAAAAGGATGTCAACCTCGATGAGTATATCCAAGCCTTCTGATACACCTCTTTCGCACCTAATAAAACCCTAATACTTTCTTTTTTTAACTGAATTCGGTACTGACTGTCGGTGCA
>DAIREI010000118.1:0-5461 GCA_036795675.1 Bacteroidales bacterium | reverse complement strand
TTATCCAATCCCACTACCTGGTAGCCTTCCTTCAGGAGCCGCCCGGCCAGATAGAAGCCGATAAAGCCCGCCGTGCCTGTAATAAGTATCTTCATGCTATTGTTGTTTATCGGTTTACCACCCAAAGGGATGCCTGCTTGGTGGCAGCGCGGCCAGCGGATGGTATTCGCCCTTCAATCCT
This sequence comes from Bacteroidales bacterium, assembly GCA_036795675.1. Classification (GTDB taxonomy): domain Bacteria; phylum Bacteroidota; class Bacteroidia; order Bacteroidales; family Azobacteroidaceae; genus Azobacteroides. Next base: position 5,280 of record DAIREI010000118.1, on the reverse strand, counting down.
ACCGGGGTGGCGCCACGAATAGTGTATACGATGTTCAACGCCTGCCGGGTTTCTTCTATCCGAAAACCATCGCCCTTCAATACGGCCGCATAGCTCTCGGTATGAAGCTCGGTAAAGCCTTCGCTAAACTCAAACTCTTCCCCGTCTATACTAATGGTACGGTAGGTCTTCTTCTCTCCCTCAACACAATCGGGCGGAAGCGTATCGGCATTGATACTAAGAAAGTATCTTACCCGCGCCTTCTCCAGCTCTAAGTAGCCGGCCACCCGGTCGTGCGTGCTTACGTGCACAATGTTCTCCTTTACATTGCCAAATACCCAAGCCAGCATATCGTAGAAATGGATGCCGATGTTTGTGGCAATGCCGCCGCTCTTGTGCAGGTCGCCTTTCCAGCTGGCGTAATACCAATGCCCGCGCGAGGTGATGTAGGTAAGGTCTACATCGTATATCTTATCCTTAGGCCCACTGTCTACCTTCTTTTTCAGATTGATAATGGCCTGATGAAGCCTTAATTGCAAAATGGTGTAAGCCTTGCGCCCGGTCTTTTCTTCCACTTCTTGCAGGGCATCCAGGTTCCATGGGTTCAGCACCAGGGGCTTTTCGCAGATCACGTCTGCCCCCAGCCTCATGCCGTAACGCATGTGCGAGTCGTGCAGGTAATTGGGGCTGCATATCGAGAGGTAATCAATCGGATTATTCCTCTCAATCAGCTTGCTGCAATGCCTGTCGAAGAGTTCCATCTGGGTAAAAAAGGCCGCTTGGGGAAAGAAGCTGTCGAGTTTGCCTACGCTGTCGAAAGGGTCGAGCGCCGCCACCAGCTTATTGCCGGTGTCTTTGATGGCTTTCAGGTGCCGGGGGGCTATATATCCCGCCACGCCAATCAGGGCGAAATGCTTCATACCATACTGTTTTTATTATTCGATACCCGTTGTTTTCAAGAAACAAAGATACGGGAAAGAAAGCATATTTTATATTCTTTTTGTCCAAAAGAATAAGGCTGCCGCAATTTTCTTGTACAAGACCCAATCATTTGTTGTACAAGAATCAACCCAATGTTGTACGGGAATTGATCAACTCTTGTACAACAACGATGATAAAGCCCTATTGCATTAGTGGATAAGAATAGGTTTTCTTATTAATAAAAAGCAATGAAAAACTCCCCGCCATTATAGGATCGACTTGCATTGCCGGCCTGAAAATAGCGGGGAGCTTTATAATTAATGGTCGTTATTAACTACCGGTCTTGCTTACTTTATTATCTATCAACCGGTACTTTTCCCGGCTTTCGGGGCAAAGGGCATAGCCTTCTTTGTCGAACTGGAGTTTGTGCCCGTACTCACTCATCCAGCCGGCGTGCCGGGCGGGATTGCCTGTCACGAGCGCATAATCGGGAACGGAGGTTACGACAACCGCTCCCGCCCCTATAAAGGCATAAGCGCCGATGTTGTGCCCGCAAACGATGGTGGCATTGGCTCCGATGGTGGCTCCTTTGCCCACGTGAGTTTGGGCATACTCCGCCTTGCGATTGACAGCGCTTCGCGGGTTCACCACATTGGTGAATACGCACGACGGCCCCAGGAAAACATCGTCGTGGCAAATGACGCCCGTATATAACGATACATTGTTCTGTACCTTTACGTTGCGCCCCAGCACAACCTTAGGAGCGATGAATACGTTTTGTCCGATATTACATCCTTCTCCTATCGTACATCCGGCCATAATGTGGCTGTAATGCCAAATCTTGGTTCCTTTTCCTATTATTGCGCCGGCATCAACGGTGGCGGTATCGTGGGCGAAGAAGTGACTCATTTTCAATCGGCCTCTACGTAGTATTTACTATTATAACTTCCGTAATTGCCGTAACCGTAGCCGTAACCTCTATGTGCCGATACGGCATTCAATACAATGGACAACGAGTTTAGTTTCTGGTCTCTGTAATAGGTTTGTATCTCTTTAAGCGAGTGTTTGTAGGTGACTTCGGCACGGGTTACAAAAACAGTGGCATTGGCATACTGATTGATAGTAAATGCGTCGGCCACCAAACCCACGGGGGCGGTATCTACGACAACATAATCATATTTTTCTCTTGCTACCTCAATGAGTTCTGCAAAACGTGGAGATGCAACCAACTCGGCCGGATTGGGCGGGAATGCTTTCACGGGCAATATGCTCAGGTTCGGGTGGAACTCCTTATGCTCTGTCACTTCTTTCAGTGTAGCATCGGGAGTTGAAAGGAAATAGGCAATACCTTTGTTGGCGTCCATCTGCAGGGTTTGATTTAAGACAGAGCGGCGCATATCCGAGTCTATAAGCAGCACTTTATGGCCGATGGAAGCAAGACTGTAGGCCAAGTTCCGCGATACGAAACTCTTACCCTCGTCGGGGAAGGTAGAGGTAACCATAATCACTTTATGCTTTTGGTCGCCGATAACGAAGCGTAAGTTGGAGGTGATAATGCGGAATTTCTCTGCCGAGGCCGAACGAACATTCTGCACAGGGAATATCCTATCCTTCTTGTTTTCGGGGATATCGCCCAGGTAAGGCGCCTTTACGATGCGTTGAATATCTTCTTTGCTATGTATTTTATTATCAAATAATCCGAGGATATAAATGATAACGACCGGTATCACCAGGCCGAGAATAAAGGCGGCCAGGTAGATAATCATGCGCTTGGGCTTGACGGGAATATCGCTGAAGTTGGCCGGGTCGATTACCACCGCGTTGGGGACGGCCATGGCGAGCGACAAGCCTGTTTCTTCCTGCTTCTGCATCAGATAGAGCACCAATGATTCTTTGATGGATTGCTGACGGTACAATTCGCGGGTTTCCCTCTCTTGCGTAGGCAGGCTGCGCGCCTTGCTCACGTATACGTTCTCTTTCCTGCGTAGTTCGTTGAGGCTGGTTTGCAACCCCGATTCGGCCATATTAATACCGCGGATAAGGTTGTCGCGCATGGTGCCGATACGTGCATTAAACTCGATTACAATAGGGTTGCTTTCTGTCATCCCTATCGTAGTCCGCCTCTTTTCCATGATCTCCTGGTTGTAGACGTTGATTAAGTTCAGGATCGTTTGGTCGGTCAATCCCACGTTGGAAGGAGCGGCTTCGCCCTCATTAGACGGATTCATTATCCATTGCTTTATCCCTTGCAGGATGTTTAACTGCATTTGAGTATCCGATATTTTCTGATCATATTCCGAAGAAGAGGAGAGGAACAATTGGGCTTGTGCGTCAAGGTTGGTTACCCCCTCTGCCTGGCGGTATCGTTCCACATCCAATTCGGCCGATTTCAACTCGCCTGAAATAACGGATAAGCGTTCATCAATAAATTTAATCGTGTTGGAGGCCACATACCGCTGCTCTTCTATCACTTGGTTGTTATATACTTGAATCAAGGTATTTACTATATCTTGTCCTTTCTTAGGGTTGGGCGTAACCATCGAGATATCCACCACGCTCGAAGTTTTGTTGATGGCGCTTATATCTACTACAGGCAGGCTTTTGGGGTCGGCAATAACTACATCTATGGGAAGTTGCCTAACATCCGAAAAATGATTGAGCTGGAAAGTAAGGAGACCCCATGGCGACACAATAGTATCGGGGAGTATCTTTACGGAAGGATCTTCCCACTCGTCGGGGATATCTATGGTGTGGCTAAATTCTTCCAACTCCGAGTCTATTCTTAGCTTGTTTCCTTCAACAAGGCTTAAGGAGAAACCTCCGCTTTTAAGTTGATCGACTACGCGTACAAAGACCGGAGTTTGATCATATATATCTACTTGCCTTATTCGGCCTTCCTTTATATAGCTCACGCCCAAGTTCAGGTTGTTCTTTACCTGCTGCATAAGCGTTTTTGATTTCAATACCTCTATTTCATTATCCAAACTGGACGAATGCGATATGATACCTAAATCGCTGAAAGCCGAAAGGTCGGCAACGGTTTGTCCTTTCTTCTCGTCTTTTATCAATACTTTCGACGATACTTTATATTCAGGTGTGGCGTAGCGCAGATAAACCCAGGCTATGGCCATGCAAAGGACAACGGACAGGATAAACCATTTCCAGTGACGGAAATAGTGAAAGAAAACATCTAAAAACGAAACTTCCTCTTCTTCTTGTGGCTGTTGTTGAATGTAATTGTTGTTTTGCTCCATGTTGGCAATTATTTTTTCGTTACCGTATAAATAAATGTGGCTATTGTTACTAATAGGGATGATATCGATATGATTGTCGACCAGGTTTGATTAAACTCAGAACGGCTGGCTTGGGCTTTATTCGGAGCCACATAGATGATGTCGTTTTGTTGCAGGTAATAATAAGGAGAAGTAAAGATCAAGGGGTCTTTCAGGTCGATTTCCTTAAACTCTTTCTTCCCTTCTTCTACCCGGCACAGCAGTACGTCGTCGCGCCGTCCGTAAATGGTAAGGTCACCCGCTAATGCCAATGCCTGAGGGATAGTAATCTTTTCGTCGGTTACCGTATATACGCCCGGCCGGGATACTTCGCCCATTACCGTTACTTTGTAGTTCATCATACGGATATTCACTACCGGGTCGTCGAAATAAGCCTTAATTTGCCCTTCCAGGTAGGAGATCAACTGCTCTTTGGTCATGCCCTCTACGTATATTCTACCCAACGATGGGAAATTGATATAGCCCTGTTCATCAACCAAATATCCACGCCATTCCAATGTTGAAGTAGTGGCTGTACTACCACGTTCGAATGAGATTGTATTAAAGGGTTCCGCTGCAACCGGATTGCGGGACGAGACCGTAATTAAAAGATTGTCATTCGGCTTCAATCGCAGGTCGTAATGAGCCATGTCGTTGGGATTAGTCCTTTCGAAAACAGCAACAGCATCCTGAAAATAAGTAATCTTCTTCGGCGAGCCGCAAGAGACCAACAGGCAGCATGCAATCACTATAAGAGTGGGATAGTAAGTTTTTCTAATCATTGTGATAATAATTATATGTTTATGTGTGTTACTCTATTACTTCCAAATATTCTTTAGGGATATAAGTTGTGGCTAAGGAAAAAAGCCCTTCGAGACGTACCACCACCCGCTTATGTCCTTTAATGCGAACCAACTCTCCCTCAATTCCTGTCAATTCACCTTTAATAACGCGAACTTTAGCTCCCCGTCGCAGGCTTTCGTTAGGTATCGGGATGCTATTTCCAGACAAATCAAGTACAAACTTAAAGTCATCCATCTGCTTATCGGGTATCACCAGATAGGCGTTTGAGTCTAACCGGCGCATAAACGAAATAGAGAATCCCGAT
>DAIREI010000117.1:0-5466 GCA_036795675.1 Bacteroidales bacterium | reverse complement strand
TATCGGCATGCTCATTGTCGACCCGGCTACAGGAGCCATGTGGACAATTAAAACGGAAATTGTTAACATCAACTTAATTCCCAATGATTCCCATTCGTTGCAAGTATTAACGATTGACAAGATTCCCGATAACCTTAAAGAACACTTGGTTGAATTGAAAGCAAAGAACTAACGCTGCCCGTTCAACCTTAACCCAATTAACAAAACCTCGTGAACTGGAAAGACTTCTTTTATTTTTCCAAGAAAGAAAGAACGGGTCTACTTTTACTGATTATATTTATCGCCGGAGTAGCCGTTGGTAAATGGTTTTTCACTCCCAATAAGCCCGAACCGATTGATGAGGCAGTTCTACTTGCTACGAACTCCTCTGCAGTAACCGATTCCATCCCGAACAGGGAGGGGAAGGCAACCCATTACAATCAATCAAAGCCAAAACAAAACCTTAAGCCCGTTTCCAAAACCTACTATATGCAGGAGCAGAGTCAAATAGAGCGACCTGCTCCTACATATCAAAGGAGTGAAAAATACCCCGAGGGAACTGTAATCTGCCTCAACAGCGCCGACACTACAGAATTGAAAAAAATCCCCGGGATCGGATCATCGTACGCCAAAAGAATTGCAGGCTACCGCAACTTATTGGGAGGATACTACCACCTTGAGCAACTGCAAGAAGTGTACGGAATGTACGTGGAACTTTACGAAGGAATAATTCCCTACCTCCACATCGATACAACGCTATTGCAACAAATTTCCGTCAACAGCGTCTCACTCGACAAGCTGAAAGCCCACCCCTATATCGACTTCTACCAAGCCAAAGCTATTATTGAATTTCGAAAGAAGAGAGGAAAGATAAACCATATCGAAGAGCTTTCATTACTTGAAGAATTCACCGAGGAAGACTGGGAGAGGATAGCGCCGTACCTTCATTTTGAATGAAAGCAATATTTCTTCATTACCTTCATTATTTTAATTTCTTTAATTTATTCAGTGCGACACCAGCTTCAGCCCCACTATCGAGCATATCAATGTGAAGATAAAGAATATCCGCCAAAAGGTAGCCGGTTCGTGAAAGACGAAGATACCTATCAAGGCGGTGCCTACTGCGCCTATGCCCGTCCATACGGCGTAGGCCGTGCCGAGCGGCAAGGTTTGCGTGGCTTTCAACAAGAGGAGCATGCTGATGGTCATTGCTACAAAAAAGCCGCCGTACCACCAATTAGATTCGACTCCCTGCACCTCTTTGGCTTTGCCCAAGCAGAATGTAAAAGTTACTTCAAACAGTCCGGCAAGAATAAGAATAATCCAATTCATCGTTATATAAAAAAGAGTATAAGTAATTGTGCGCTTAGCACTCGCAAAAACATGGTAAAGGGATAGACTGTGGCATAACTTACCGCCGGTGCATCGTTGCCGGCCATTGTATTGGAGTAAGCCAGCGCCGGTGGGTCGGTCATACTCCCGGCCAACAAGCCCATCAAGGTAAAGTAATTCAGTTTAAGTCCCTTTCTGGCTATAATGCCTATAATAAATAAGGGTATAATGGTGATGAGGAAGCCCCACCCTATCCATTCCCATCCGCCGTTAGCAATGGTGTCTACAAAGCCGTCGCCGGCATCAATGCCTACACAGGCCAAGAAGATACAGATGCCTATTTCGCGTAGCATGAGGTTGGCGCTCATGGTGGTGTAAGTGACTAAGTGATATTTCGGCCCGAAGCGGCTGATGAGGATGGCAACAATAAGTGGTCCGCCGGCAAGCCCCAGCTTCACGGGTTGAGGGACACCGGGAAAATGGATGGGTATGCTGCCGAGAATTACGCCCAGGAATATCCCGATAAAGATGGGTATAAGGTTGGGTTCGTGCAGTCGTTTCATCTGGTTGCCCAGCATCTTCTCCACACTCGCAATGGCTTTCTCGTCGCCAACTACCGTAACGCGGTCGCCCACCTGCAAGGTAAGATTAGGCTCGGCTATCAGGTCTACACCCGAACGGTTGACCCGCGTGATGTTCACTCCAAAATTGTGGCGAATATTGAGTTGGCGCAAGGGCCGTCCGTTGATGTTTGATTTGGTAATCAGTATCCGTCTCGACACCAAGTGATTGTCTAAAAGTTCCCATTCCTGTTGGCTCATCGCTATCCGGTGGCCGAGAAAAGTAACTACTGCTTCCATATTGGCCTGATTCACCGCCACGTATATTTTATCTTTTTCGTTCAGGATGGTTTGCGACGAAGCAATCTCCATCTTACCGGTTTGTGTGTGCAACAAGCGCGATATTACAAACTTACGATTGATAAGACCATGCATCTCGCCTATGGTTTTGCCGAAGACAGCCGAATTGGTCACTTCAATCGAAATCAGCTCTACCTTATCGTCATTGCTTCCCGAGGTACAGTTGAGGTCGTCGATTTCTTTCTCCATCTTGATCCGAAAAAACTGCTTCATCAGAATAATGGAGAGGATTATACCTACTACCGCCAAGGGATAAGCAACGGCGTAGCCCATGGCAATAGTATTGTCGTTCGAGCCGGTCATGTCGTAAAAGGCCTGCTGTGCCGCACCCAGCCCCGGCGTATTGGTAACGGCCCCCGACAGGACTCCCACCATGGTTTGCATAGGGATACCGGTGGCCAGATGGATAACAATGGTTATGGTTACGCCCAACAACACAATGCCCATAGCCAGCATATTAAGGCTTATGCCTCCTTTCTTGAAAGAAGAGAAAAAGCCGGGACCCACTTGCAGTCCGATGGAGTAAACGAAAAGGATCAGCCCGAACTCTTTCATGAAATGAAGGATTTCGCCATTCATGCCGAAACCGAAATGCCCGACCAAGATGCCAAGAAAAAGAACAAAGGTGATACCCAGCGAGATGCCGAATATTTTAGTCTTGCCCAAGGCAATGCCGCCCGCAATGACGAAAGCGAACAATAAAACAGTATGGGCAATACCTTCGCCCCTGAATAGCTCTGTCAACCAATCCATAGTTTAATCTTAATGGCCTACCAGGAAGGCAATATTACTTGTGAAGAGTTTTACCGAGATGGCTAATATGATGATACCAAAGAATTTGCGCAACACGAAGATTCCCGCCGGGCCTATCACTTTCTCCAATAGGCTCACATTGCGAAGCACCACATACACCAACGCCATATTGGCCACCAGGGCCAGCAATATATTTAAGGAGTTGTATTCTGCCTTCAGCGAGATAAGGGCGGTAAAAGCGCCCGGGCCGGCCAGCAGAGGGAAGATGATGGGAACGATAGTAGCGCTCCGCCCGCCGGGGCCGTCCGACTTAAATATCTCTACCCCGAATATCATTTCGCAAGCCATCACCAGCAGCACAATAGAACCCGCCACGGCAAACGACTGTACATCAACGCCGAACAATTTCAACACCATTTCTCCTCCAAAGAAGAAGACCACGCATAGAAGCAGCGAGAAAAAAGAGGCCTTGAACGGGCTGAATGACTTATTCTTATTCTTCAAATCGACGAAAATAGGCAGAGAACCCGTTACGTCGATAATGGCAAAAAGCACAATAAATGCGCTCAGGAAATCCTGAAAATTGAAACTCCACATAAAATCTCGTTTAGTTAATTGCTTTAATTATTTATACATAGCGCGTCGTTTAGCGCTACCACCGCCTCGGTGTATTTGTTTCGGGCAATGACAAACTGCATATTCACCTGTTTTAACGATTGCCCAAAGCTCTCTATATTAATTCCTTTCTCATACAGGGCATTGGCTCCTTTGGCCAAAAAACCGGGATGAGCAATATTGGTTCCCATGGCGCAAACCATGGCCACCGGCCTCACCGTAAGTTGGTATACCTTCTCTTTCAGTTCTTTCAGCATTTCATAAGCCGGAGGCGTATCCCACATCACCATCGTGATGCTGTTGGCGTTGGTCGATTTAAGTATATAACTGATACGGTGTTTGCTCAATATCTCCATGATGCGCAAGTCATAGCCTACTTCGCCCACCATCAGCGGATCGTGTACTTCAAAGGCAATTACCTTGTCGGTGCCCGATACAATCTCCACCTTAGGCGTCGGCGACACATAGTCGTTCGAAATAATCGTACCCGGATGATCCGGCTCGAAGGTGCTTTTTATCCTTATCTTTACCCCGGCCAACTCCAAGGGTTTAGCCGCTTTGGGGTGAATAGCCTCCATCCCGATGTCGGCCAACTGGTCGGCAATGATATAGTTGGTTTTCCCTACGGGGATGGATTTGTCTACGCCCACCAGCTTGGGGTCGGCGCTCGAGAGGTGAAATTCTTTATGGATAATGGCTTCGTCGGCCTTCACATCCACTGCCACTTTGCTGAACGTAACTTCCGAATAGCCGCGGTCGAAAGCACGCATAATGCCCTCCGTCCCTTTAGTATAACCCGTAGCTACGCATAATGTTTTGGAAAAATCAATCTCCTGGAAAGCTTTATGTATACGTTGGTCGATGGTGAGGGGTTCATTGTCGTTAAATCCGCAAAGATCGATGAAGGTGGCATTTATTCCGTGATTGTTCAGGATATTTACGGTGTTCCAGGCCGATTGTGCTTCGCCTATCGAGGCCAATATTTCGCGGGCAGCCAGGTAGATGTTGTCTTTCTCCACATAACCAGATGCAATAACCTGGTACATAGACGAAAGGTAGGTTTTAGCCTGCTCTATCCGGTACTTGATAAAAGCATCGGCCTCGTAAAGATTCAGGCCTATGGATGCCAATCCGCGATTGATAACCAGCAGTTTGTCGCAAAGTTCGTCTAAGGCCGATTCGTATTCCTCGTTGTTCAGGAACTTGGCATACACGCCCGGTTCGCCGGTTTTCTTATGCTCGAGCAACCAATTGGTCACATTGTTGTAGGCCGAAACCACAAAGATGCGGTTATACATCTCGCTCTCCGTCCTGTTTCCGATGATGATGTTGTTTAAGCAATCGCCGAATTGCGACATGGAAGTTCCGCCAATTTTCTCTACCGTAAGCATAAGCGAGCAATTTAATGTTAATTCCGTTCTAAAGCCTCGTTTGAGCTTGCAAAATTACAATTTTCTAACCGATTATTGAATAGGAAACTCTTAAAATCTTTTCAGAATTATTTTATAATAGGTTTGCTGACCGTGGTAGATAGGTTTGCCGGATTGGCAAAATAGGGAGTTAGACTTTAAAGGTGTAGACCCTTAGCGTTCGAGGGTGTACAGTGTTGACGTTTGAGGGTGTACACCCTTTGAACTAAGAACTAAGAGTAAAGAACTAAGAGTTGCGCGAAGCGCGAATTACCATTGCGAGCTTGACCCGTAGCTATTAGATTGCAAATGTAGCAAAAAGACCGGAGAAAGACAAGAAGATTAAGAAATAATCAGTATTATTTTGTTGATACGATCTCTATAAGGGTTCGAGATCAGGAGAAACCGGGATAAAACAATACTCGTCAAAGTTTTAATGTTTTCTCTATATCCTCATA
>DAIREI010000116.1:0-5480 GCA_036795675.1 Bacteroidales bacterium | reverse complement strand
ACTTAAAGAAAGCCATAGATGTTATGGACAAAATGAATGCTCCTAATCTAACCAAATCGGCCTACAAACAAGTAGCCGATATATATTCCCTTTTGGGTGACCATAGCGCCGCCTACAGCTACCTCAATGACTTCTTGGCTGTCAATGATTCGGTAACTGATGTGAATATGAAAACCAAACTGATGAACCTCCTGTCGGTGCATGAGGTGGAAAGACTTGAATTTCAGAATAAAGAACTCAAGCAACTCGCCCAGATAAAAGAGCTGGCTTTTGCCAAACAGCGCTATCTGCTTATCAGCATCATTATCATCTCGGTTTTATCATTAATCTTTTTTGTTGTTATTTTCCGTAAAACCAAATCGGAGAAAGAGAAGAACGCATTAATTGCACAGCAAAAGGAACAGATGCTGGCACAAGAGAAGATATTGCATCAGAAAAATGTGACAGAACTGCAAACCGAAATCGATTTCCGCAATCGTCAATTAACGTCATACACCATGAACATGGCGGCAGTAAACGAATTCCATCAAAAGATAACCCAAGAATTAGAAACCGCTAAAGACAAAAAAGTGGTGGATGATGTGATTAAGCAAATCACCATCTACGGTAATAATTTCTCTAATGAAGAGTTCAAAACCTACTTCGAGAACGTTCATCCCAATTTCTACAACAACCTGCTCAAGACCAATCCCAACCTTACCCCAAACGATTTGCGGCTCTGCGCTTTTCTCCGGCTCGGACTATCTACCAAAGAAATAGCTTCGCTCACTTTCCGTGAAATCAGTAGCGTGGAATCATCGAGAAACAGGCTTAGAAAGAAGCTCAACCTAAGTTCTGATGAGAACTTCCAAGCCTACCTGTCGCAGTTTTAAGTTCATTTTTATTTAGCTGTCATTCAGCATATTGCAAAGGAAAGCAAATTGATGCCATAGAATTGCAAGGGCAAGAAAATGTTCCTTTGTATCGCTTATGATTTATATTTGCCTTGATTAATTAAATAAATTGTATATGAATATGAAAAAGACTTTTACAACTTTAAGCTTCATTGCTTTATTATTGATTTCCGTCTTTCAATTGCATGCTTTGCCAAAGGCAACAGGAGATGTTTTATTGAACGAAACGTTCGATACGGAAGACGACTTCAATACATGGACCATTGTCAACCGCAACGGAGGCGTCACTTGGCGCTGGTTTCAGAACTCAGCAGCCTATCTGCTCGACCAGGAATTGCAAGCCGACGACTGGCTTATATCGCCGGCATTTAATCTAACGGCGGGAAGAATGTATGAACTTTCTTTTTTGGCGTTTATCCCCTCGACCAGCAATGTGGCGGAAAGCTTCAAAGTTACTCTCGGCAGTTCAGACGACCCGGATACGCACACCACTATACTGGCTGATTATCCGGAATTCATGAACAAGGACTCGGCAACTCCTTTCAAGATTACATTCTTTGTATCAAGCGCAGGCGAATACCGGCTGGCATATCACTCATATAGCCAACCCTCGCGCTTCCGCTTTCATATAGATAACGTGAAAATAACAGAGGTTGGCTCGGCCTACTCGCCTGGCCCGGTTACCGACCTGACTATCACACCCGAAGCAGACGGCGCGCTCTCGGCAAATATCTCTTTTACCACTCCGGAAGTAGACCGCACGGGTGATGAGCTGTGGGATATTGAAAACATATTTATCTACCGCAACGAAGAAGCGGCTCCTGTCCACACGTTCATATCTCCCTCACCGGGAAGCCAGCGCACTTGGCAAGACACTACACCTCCCATTGGTTTTAATACCTATCGGATTGTCGCATCCAACGAACTCGGGAACGGAGAAGAAATAACCAGTACGGCATACATAGGCACAGATATTCCTGTGGCGGTAAGCGATGCCATGCTAACCCGCTCGGATGACAAATTAGTCATCACTTGGAGTGCGCCCACCGAAGGGATAAACGGTGCCTATATCAATCCCGAAGCATTGACATACCGAGTCGTACGCAACGATGGCGTAACAGTAGCCGAAGGGTTGAATGCTTTGCGGTATGAAGACGAATCTCTCGACTTAAACGGGGAGCAACTGAAAATTCATTACGCCATTTATCCGTCATCCGTGGCGGGCGAGGGTGAAGGCGCCGTAACGAATAGCGTAGGCGTAGGCGTGCCTCTCGGCTTGCCGTTCAATGAATCATTTGCGGGGGGTGATTACGAAAACGAAGGATGGACTATTGTTCCCATGTCGGGGAATGATCTGATATGGGAAATCGACACGCAAGGTTACGATCCTGATTGTACTGCTCAGGATAACGATGATGGGCTGGCCTATTTCGCCGCTTACGACTATTATCACAGCTCCCGATTAATCACTCCATATATAAATATTAGCAGTGCCGCTTATCCGGTGCTCTCGTTCTGGATTTATCACTATCAAGATGATTGGGATTACGACGAAGACCGCATACAAGTGCAGGTTTCGGCAGATGATGGCGACTTTGAAAACTTGGGCGAAGCCATCAATCGAATCGGAGAAAACAATGGCTGGGCAAAATACGAACTTTCTCTTTTTGGCTATGTAGATTCAGAGAAGATACAGGTGGCTTTCCTCGGGATATCAGATTATGGATATAATATCGCCATCGACAACATTATGATTGAAAATGTGAGCAACTACGACTTACATGCAGTGGCGATATTGGGCAAGAAGCGAATCAGCGTAGGCGAAGAAGAAATATACACCGTTCGCATCAACAACGAGGGCTCATTTGATGTGACGGACTATAAAGTCGAGCTTTTCTGGAACGAAGAATTGATGGAGACAAGAGACGGCATTACAATCAATCCCGATTCTTATTATGATATGGAATTCTCATTCACTGCCTCGTTGGATGATATAACCGATGATAAACCACATACTTTATTGGCCAAAATTCTTTATGACGAGGATGAAGTAGCAGACAACAATGAAGCTTCGTTTGAGTTCACTGTGCGTGTGCCCAATCTTCCAGAGGTTACTTCGTTGGTCGCTACGCAAGATGGGCTTAACCTGTCGGCCGTGCTTACTTGGGAAGCTCCGGAGGAAAGAGGCGCGGCTTCATCGGAAGAGATTCTTGAATCATTTGAAGACTACGAGGCATTCATTATAGAAGACATCGGCGACTGGACGTTGGTCGACCGCGATGGCGCAGACCCCGAACTATTACTCGTCTTCAGCGATTATCCCCACCGCTACGACCCCAAGGCTTATCAGGTTCTAAATCCCGGCGAGATGGAAATAGACGGATATGCTTTTATGTTTGAACCGAAAGAAGGATCGGGCGAGCAATATTTGGTTTCCTCCAGCGTTTACCCAGCCACCAACGACGACTGGCTGATCTCTCCATTGCTTACTATGGAAGCACAGACAGTGACTTTTATTGCCAATACTGCATACGATGTTATGGGTATAGAGCGCTTAGTGTTCTGGTATTCAACCACCGACACTCATCCCGACAGCTTCATCCAACTCTCAGAAGGCGAATATGTAGAAGTAGATAGAAGATGGCAGCAATTCTCGTACGACTTGCCCGAAGGAACCCGCCACTTTGCCATCCAATGCGTTTCGCGAGGTGGAACTATGATGATGGTTGATGACATTGCTTTCACCAAAGCTATTGGCGACTCGGAAGAGATAAACCTCTTGGGATACAACATCTATCGCGATGGTGTTCTTGTCAATCAGGAATTGGTGACGGAGCTTTCTTATACCGATAATGTAAATACCGAAGGAACTTATACATACAAAGTTACCGCCGTCTATGATAAGGGAGAATCCATTTATTCTGAAGAAGCAAAAGCAATATTGACAGAAATCATTCCGCCGGCGATTGCTTCACGCACCCCTGCAATCGACGACATAGAAGTAGAACTGTATGCCGAGGTGTCTGTCACATTTGACAAAGACATTGCTACCAATGACCTCAGTACAATAATTATCACTCCCAACCCAGGCAATGTGTCGGCTTCGGTCAACGGCAAAGTATTGATTATCGCCCATGATGAGTTTGAAAATAATACAACCTACACCGTGTCTATCCCGGCCAACTGCATCGAGCATTATGCGGAAACCATTTCTTGGTCGTTCACGACAAAGAAGGGCGTGTCAATCCCGCAAGTGGACTTAGACGATATCGCCTTATTTCCCAATCCTGCAAAAGATATGGTTCGATTAAGCAATCTTCCCGGGAACTCAACCGTTACGCTTTATAGCCTTTCAGGAAAAGCTCTCAACAGCTACAAAGCAAATGATAGTACATTGACAATCCCATTGCAGTTGGAAAGCGGGGTGTATTTAATAAGGATAGAAAGCAATGAGCAATCGGTGATGAAGAAACTGATAATTGAATAAGGAGTAAATATAAAACACGTGTTAGAGCGGCATTCTATTCAGAGTGTCGCTTTTTTTACGTAAGTTTGCAAGAAAAACACCATGCGCAGATGCCTTATTCTAATCGGCTTTCTCTTTTTCGCCTCCGTCACAGCAAAGGCGCAGGATTCGTTTGAATCTCAGAAGACAACGATCTTAAATGGAGATTTGAGCGACGAGGAAAAGATTGATGCCTTGTTCGACCTGGCTGTCGATAATGTGAACATAGACCCCTCCCTAAGCAGGGATCTGTTGATTGAAACCCAAAACACATTCGGGATAGACTCATTAGACCACTGCCTGTACGCCAAGCTGCAAGCCCGCTTTGGCGTGTTGAATTTTTATCTGACAGATTACAATATCGCATTAGACTATTTTTACGAAGCTTTGGCTCTGCAAGAAAATAGATGCAATGAAAGGGATATCGCATTCTCATTGAATGCCATTGGAATAGTTTTCTATAATTTGACAGAATATGAAAAAGCCATTGATTATTATAAGCAATCATTGGCTCTGAAGATAAAATCAGACGACCCCAGAGCGATAACAATCACAATCATGAATATGGGGACTACCTATACGTCAATGCACAATTTTACCAAAGCCGATTCTTGTTTCAGAGAAGCCTTGGCTATTATGATGAGACAGCCGGAGATGGACCACCATAACTTAGCCTTTGCCCACAGCGGACTGGCGTTTCTATATAAGACCCAAAGCAAATACAGCCAAGCTCTTAACTCAAACTTAGAAGCATTGAAGTTTGCCCAAGAACCTCTCCAAGACCATTGGATGTACACTTATATATTGAATAGCATTACCGAAACATATATCTTGCTGCACAATTACGAATATGCCCAAATATACCTCGACAAGTCATTTGCTACGCTAGACAGCTTAAAAAGCGACGACTTGTTGCTGGCCACTTACCGAAACGCCGCTTACTATTATGCAGGCATTGGGAATTTGGAGCGCAATATGGATTTTTTCACAAAGTATAATGACCTGAAAGATTTGGTGTTCTCCAAAGAGAAGCAACGGATGCTGGTAGAATCGCAAGTGAAATACGAAACCGAACAGACGGC
>DAIREI010000115.1:0-5484 GCA_036795675.1 Bacteroidales bacterium | reverse complement strand
GCCGTCTTTCAGCACTTTATAGCCATCAATCAAATGGGCCACCGGGGCATCCCAAGTCAGCAACACTTCTCCTTCGGTGGGTTGCTCGGCAGTCAGATTTACTACGGGCGAACATTCATCATACCTGAATATGGTGATATTGTCCAGATAAATATTCCATCCCCAGTCGCTTATTCCGTGGAAGATAACATACGCACTTTCGAAGTCTTTGGCCGGCAATACCACCCGGTATTCATACCATCCTCTTTTTTCCTCTATCGGGTCGCACAGCATACTACGGTTAAAGGTTGCCAAGACTTCTGTTTCGCCAATTTCGGGTGCATCGTTGACATGGATATTCAAGCGGTCATACACATCCTTCATCCAGTCGATATCATTCTCGCGGAACATCCAGAACGACAGCACATAATCTTGCCCGCCTTCCAATTTGGGCGAGATATAACTTCCTTCTCCATTTATTGCCGAAGTATTGGCGCTATTGAAACGCATCATGCTGTTCCCGCTTTGAGGGCTGCATAGCGGCCGGTCGCCATCGCCCGTGATATGCCCCCACAAGTCGGGGTTGATGGTATTGTTGATGGTTGTCCAGCACCACGATGGAAACCGGTCGCCTTCAAAATCTTCTACAATAGGTGTTTCTTGATATTCATCGCATGGGCTGGACTCTATACTCACGCTTACAGCTTCGCTCTTCAGCGATTCGCAATAATCATCATAGACCGCTGTTACTGCGAAAGCGTAATCCCCACCGCTGGGTACTAAGTCGCGATAGGAAGCCTCCAATACAAGATCTTCATTAACCCGCTCTCCATTGCGATAGACATTGAAGCCTACCCGATTTTCCTCCCCATCGTGGATCTTGATTGTCGCTTCCAAACACCAGTTGTAGACTGCCTGGGAATTAATGGCTGTTATAGTGGTCCATTCTCCCTTGAAATAGACCAAGTTGCTATAGCCGTCTTTTTGCAGAGGACCCACATCCACGCCGGCTGACCCTTTCTTTTCTCCTTCACAAGCGATTCCAATCCACATTTCTTTAGAAGAATCGATGGCGACAGGTTCGTTCAGCTCAATGGTATTCCAAACCAATTCTAAATTAAGGTCATTGCCCGACACAGCCTGGGTATACACTTCAGTCCCCGGGTTGAGGTCGCCGCCCCCAGTCCACACTTTCAGGTTGTAAGTAACGCCTGCTTCATAAGGGACAAACGAGATTTTACTTAATTCCATCCCATCGTATTCCGCTAAGTCTTCTGTTGAGAAACGCATGGCAATCCTGAAGTCCTCATCGCCCGCCATAGCTCCTTCCGGCTCAGAAGAATAGCCTATCGTTGCTTGGCTGGCATCCTCCCAAGCCAGATCAACATCATACCATTCTTGAGCATAAGGGGTCGCCTGCAGATTAAGCGGCACCGGCACATCATTGCATTCGCTCAAAAATACTATTTCAGCAGAATATCTCTTTTCTGATACAGCACAGTCATTATCATATACCGCTTCCACGGAGTATGTATAGCTTCCTGCGCCAAGGTTGGTGTCTACGAATTCCATCTCGAGTGTTTCTTCGGCAATGAGAACATCGTTGCGATACAGATTGAATCCTTTAAGAGCAGGCAGGACTTCTTCTATTCCCCAGGTTATCTTTACGTTGTTGCCTGGATTGCCCTCATCGGCATAGATTTCCGCCATAATATCCGATGGAGGAATACATCCTTTGTCGAAAGCCACTCTTATATTGTCAACGCACATGTCGCTGCCGTAGGTATAGCTGGCATCCCTTTCGCCCTCTATCACGATAATCGCCGTTTTCATCGAAGAGCAGGGGATGGTTACTTTGCACTCTATCCAGCCTTCGTCGTCAGTTGTCGGCTCTTGTTCGGCATTGATGCGGTATGATGCCAAGGGGGTTAGCCCGGTGATGTCTCCGTCAGCGGTCAGGTATACGTTCACCTTTTCTACCATGTAATCGTTGATCTTCAGCTTCAGAAGCTGAAAGCTCAGCTCCGCATCCATACCTTCTGTGAGGAACGCTGGTGTGGCCAGGCAGGCTTTGGCGCCCTTCACACTCAGAAATTCCATCCCCATGATATAGGCGAAGTATTCGCCGTCTTGGGCAAAGTGCTCTGAATAGGCCCAAATCGACCGTTCTTGCTTCCATTGGATATGCTCTCCCGTGTTCGCCCAGCCGTCGGGTGGAAAGTCGCCCTCAAAGCTCTCAGTAAAGGGGAGTTCGATGTACTCTATGGCGTGCACCTGTACATTGTCGAGGCAAAGGTCGGCGCTCATCGCTCCGTCCCTAACGCCCTCTATCACTATTTTTGCCGTTTCCATCGAGGCGCAGGGGATGGTCACGGTGTACTCATACCATTTTTCATCATCTACCACCGGCTCGTTGCCGGCATACCTGTGTATTGTTGCCAATGGAGTCAACCCGGTTATGTCGCCATCCTCGGTGAGGTAGATGTTTATCTTGTCATTCATGTCCTGGTATATTTTCATCCGCAGGAAGGAGAACGTCAGTTCGGCATCTTTGCCCTCGGTAAGGAAAGCGGGGGTGATAAGCCAGCCCTTCGCAGCCGGATTATCAGCGATATAATCATAGCCGTAAATATAAGCGAAATAGTCGCCATCGGGAGCGAAATGTTCATCGCTCCAGCCCCATACCGACTGCGTTCTCAGCCATTCAGTGTCTTCGCCTGTGTTCGTCCAGCCTACTGGCGGAAAATCACCCTCGAAGCTCTCCAGAATGGGGAGGGAAACGGGGTCGTCTCCAATGGATTTTATCGTGAGGTTGTCGATGCAGAGATCGCTGCCGTAGGTATAATTGATATCCCTCTCGCCCTCTATCACTATTTTTGCCGTTTCCATCGAGGAACAGGGGATGGTCACGATGCATTCTATCCAGCCCTCGCCGTCCGCCACCGGTTCCTGGTCGGCATGGCTGCAGTACGATGCCAGGGGGGTTAGGCCGGTAACATCACCGTCTTCGGTCAGGTATATGTTGACCTTCTCTACCATGTAGTCGTTGGTTTTCAGCTTCAGGAACCAAAATCTCAACTCGGCATCCTTGCCATCGGAGAGGAACTCGGGAGTGGTAAGGTAAGCCTTGGCGCCCTTGACACTCAGAAATTCTATCCCCATGATATAGGCGAAGTATTCTCCATCCTGAGCAAAATGTTCGGCGTATGCAAATACCGACTGTTCCTGCTTCCATTGGTTGTGCTCGCCCGTGTTCAGCCAGCCCGCAGGCGGGAAGTCTCCTTCGAAACTCTCGATGATGGGGAGGGCGACAGGGTCATTGTCTGCTTTTGCAATTTGGGTAGTTAATCCCAGTGCAAGCATTAAGGATAAAAAAAGTAAAATAGTCTTCTTCATACCGCATGTATAATTAAAATGTTTTAGACAAAGGTATGGCAAATTGCCGTTGATTTTGCATGCATCGCTCAGGCAGGCTTTAGTCTACCTAGTTGAAAAAGACTAAGCGAACAAGGATAGTAGATTATTAATTAGGAATTTATGACGTATTTCGGTTTAATAATCCATATCGCATTTTAATACTTTTGTACACCTTATTTCTACCTATATCGATTGGAGAAAATCGTTGAGATTCGCCTCATCGTTGAGGTTAAATTTCTTTCTCAAGCGATAACGGTTGGTTTTGACAGAGTCGGGGAAGATGTTCAGCAGTTGCGCAATCTGTTTCATCGACATGCCTATCCTGATGTAGACGCAGAGCTTCAGGTCGTTGTTGGTTAAAGACGGATATTGCTTCTGCAGCTTGTCGAAGAAGCGGGGGTGCACCTTCTCGAAATGGAGCATAAAGTCGTTCCATTCTTTGTCGGTGAGGATGTTGTTTTTCGCAATCTTCTCTATCTTGCGTATGATTTCTTTAGAATTATTGCCGCTCTCTGTTGGCTCGTGCTGCTTGGTCGTGTCCAATATCTGCTGGAGGATGTGGTTTTTGTTCGACAATTGGAGCGAATAGGAAGATATTTCCCTTACTTGCAGGTCGAGCCTTTCGTTCTGAAGGGCTTCCAACTCTTTCTGATAAAGCAGGCGTTCTTCCAGTTCTTTCGTTTCGGTTTCTTTCAGCAGGGCTTTCGTCTTTTGGTGTTCGAGGCGCTCTTCCAGGTCTTTCTTCTCAATCTCTTCGAGCAAAGCCTTCTGCTTCATGCTCTTTCTTTTTTGTTGGGAAATAATCAGCAGCAACAGAATAATCAATATCACAGCCAAGGCCGACACGATAACCACAATTACCTGCCTGTCTCTCAGCAGCAACTCCTGCTCGGCTATGGTCAGTTTGTTGGCCGATGTCTCCATCAGAATGTTTACATACGACTGGTAGGTTTCTATATTTTTGGGGTTGTTAATCAGGGTCGTATTCAAGCGGTCGTATTCCTTCATGTAGTAGTAGGCGCTGTCGAGGCGGCCGAGCCCCTCGAAAGTGATGGACAGGCTGTGCAGTATGGCAGGCAGCTCGGCAATGCTGTTGTTCCTCGTCGCTATCTCTTTGGCCATCATGATGTATTCGTATGATTTGCCGAAATCTTGCACCGATAAGTAGTAGTTGGCCATGTTCTGATAAACGACAATCTTGAACTTGTCGTTGTCTATATCCCGTATCAGGTTGAGTGTATGATAAATGCTCTCGAATGCTTTGTCGTTCTCTGGGGTTTTGGAGTAGAACGCCCCTAAGTTCAAGTTGCCGGTTATCAGCGACTCAATGTTGTTGAACCTCTCAAATTCGGGGATAATAGAAAGCAAGGAGTCAATGGCCTGCTCCACATTTCCGCGCAGGAACAAGATCCTGTATTTGTTGTTCAAAAGCTGATAATACTCTATCTGTTCGGGCGAAAGCCTGAGCAAAGCGCTCCCGTAATATTGCTCTGCCATGTTGTAGTTTTGAATATAGGAGCAGAGGTTGCCCAAAAGGTTCAGTACCTTGTAGGCCAAATAGTCGTCGTCCAGGTGGTCGATATTGCTCAGGGCGTTGAAGATATAGTTGAAAGCCTCGGGGTAATTCCCTCTTGAAGTGTTGGCCAGCGAGTGGGCGTAAAGCAGCTGGGTGTATTCGTACAGATGCTTGGTGGGATTGAAAGACGCCAGCGCCTCGTCAATCCGCGAGATAAGCGTTTCATCGTTGGTTCCCTGCGCATAGTCGATGCTGGCGTCCCAGTAGAGAGCTTTCACCAAGATAGACGAATCTTTGCTTTGCGATGCGATTCCGTAGAGCTCGTCAAGCAAATTGCGCGAGAGCTTGTTTTGTGTGAAATGGTATTTGTTAATCAGCACGGTGATCGAATCCGCCTGATGCGCCATCCCATTGCCGGCAAAAGCGGCAGAATGAACAAGAGTGAAGCAGCAAAGGAACAAACGATATAGAAAATGTATTCTTTTTAACATATTAATTCTTACGGACACAAACTTACATAAAAATTCAGTATAGCGGATATTTTCTTATGAAATTATAAGATTTTATTCTCC
>DAIREI010000114.1:0-5486 GCA_036795675.1 Bacteroidales bacterium | reverse complement strand
CCCCGACCTCACATTGAAAGAGCGCCGCTTATGCTCATTCCTGCTATTAGGCTTATCCTCCAAAGAAATATCCGCCATTACCTACAAAGAAGTGCGCAGCGTAGAGTCGGCGCGCAACCGACTGCGCAAAAAAATAGGAATTAGCACAGACGTCAATATTGTCGATTTCCTGAATTCATTGAATAAATAACTGAACCCGTTTATCCACCCCGCATAACTGTCCTGCCCACCTCGCAAAACAGACTTGCTAAAAACTCAAAACAGGCATGAAGACTTTAAAGGTGTAGACCCTTAGGGTACGAGGGTGTACAGTGTCGGAGTTCGAGGGTCTACAGTGTTGGAGTTAAAGGGTGTACAACCTTTGAATAAGAACTAAGAGTGAAGAGTTGAGAGTGGTGCGAAGCACACTATCAGCTAATAGCTAACAGCTATCGGCTCTTATGTGCAAAGATATCAAAAATTCCTAAGAAAATAGTTTTTATCTTTTAGTTTTCTATAGCACTTTCACATAAGTCTTTCCTTTGCGGAAGCGCAAATCGTTGGTGATGCTATACTCCGTTACCGTCTCCTGGGCTTTGTTGTCTTTATTGAACGACAAGGTGTAGGTCGACACCTTATTCTGATACACTACGGCGTACTTGATCCGCTTGTTGTCTTTGTTTATCAGCCCTATCTCCAGGTTATCCAACTTATTGCCGTCTTTGTCGTAAGTAATCAGGTACTCAATCTTTTCACCCTCATTGTTGGACAATACCAAACTTTCTACCTTGCCGCGCGAGGATTGATAGTAGTTCTTCGAAAAGGGCAAAGCCTCGGGCGAGTCAAACTCAGCATTGAATATCGACTTGGTTCGGGGGATGTGAAGGAAGGCGGCATCAGGGGTTTCGGCAGTATTATTAGCTGCTTCTTCTTCGGAGCCTTCCATAGCCAATGAGTCGATCTCCGGTTCTTCGGGTTGCTCTGTTGCCTGCAAGGAGTCCGCTTCATTGATATGCGGTTCGGTAGTATCAACGTCGGCAGGCTTGGTGGGTGTGGTGGTTCCGGGTTGCTCGGCCGGCTGCTCGGTTACGGTCGGTTCTTTACCCTCGCCTGTTCCGGTAGTCTTGTTGGTATTGTAATAGACCAGCAAGAAGATTACGATAATCAACAACAGGCCGATTATCAGCAACATTATCTTTGTGCCGTTATTTTTCATAGTCTTAATGTTTTTATCGTTTTTAACGCCTTCGGTTGCGGTCGCGCATCTTCTTTTGCCCGGCGCTCACCCCTACATAAATAAGAATACCCGATATACCGGCATAGATTGCCTTCTCGGCTATTGACTTATCGCTAGGGATGATAAACAGAATGATACACAGCAACACCCAGAGCAAAATGATGCAGATAATTTGCAAACGCGATAATCCTCTTCTCTCTCTCATAATTAGAAGCTATTTAGATTTCATTGAAAAGTGAATAACAAAGTTAGCGGTTTTTTATTACATTTGCACCTTTAACGGAAGATTATTTGTGGGAAAAAATAAATTACAGAAGTTTGACGACATGAGCAATTACCCTCATGTGTTTCAGTATCCTTTCTCTACATTACAAGAGATAGGGTTCGGGCTGAAGGGTAAATGGAACGCGGAGTTCTTCAAGAACGATAACCCTATCGTACTGGAGTTGGGTTGCGGCAAGGGCGAATACACTGTCGGGCTGGGTAAATTGTATCCCGGCAAGAACTTTATCGGGATAGACATCAAAGGCGCCCGCATGTGGACGGGGGCTACCCAATCGCTGCAAGAGGAGATGCAAAACGTGGCTTTCCTGCGCACGCATATCGAACTGATTAATCACTTCTTTGCCCCGGGCGAAGTATCGGAGATATGGCTCACCTTCCCCGACCCCCAGATGAAAAAGGTGAATAAACGGATGACCTCCACCCGCTTCATGAAGCTATACCGCGAGATACTGAAAGACACGGGCCTGATTCACCTCAAGACCGACAGCAACTTTATGTATACCTACACTTGCGAGATGGTGAAAGCCAACGACTTTCCCGTAGCGGAAACGACCGACGACCTCTATCATTCTTCCGTAGACGACCCAATCCTTTCTATCCAAACGCATTACGAACAGCAATGGCTGGAACGCGGCCTTGCCATCAAGTATATCCGATTCAACCTCGTACCAAAGGACGAATACATCGAGCCTGACGTTGAGATAGAACCGGACAGCTACAGGAGTTACAATAGAAGCCGGCGAAGCTAAAAAGAATTATGAGTTATGAATTATAAATTATGAATTTGAAATTATATCCTCAACTAATCATCGATGCACTCAAGAACGTGCGCTACCCGGGAATCGGTAAAGACATCATCGAACTGGGCATGTTGGAAGACGATATGCGCATCAACGGGAATAAAGTGAGTTTCTCGCTCAAGTTTGATAAACCTAACGACCCTTTCGTTAAGTCGATAATCAAGGCGGGAGAGGCGGCAATTCTTACTTTCGTATCGCCCGATGTAGACATTAAAGGAAATATCAAGGTGATAACCAACCAACCTGTGCAAGCCGAACCGCCCAAACTGTTGCCCGACGTGAAGAACATCATCGGCGTATTTTCGGGCAAAGGCGGTGTGGGCAAAAGCACCGTAACAGCCAATCTGGCCGTGGCATTGGCCAAGCAAGGTTATAAAGTCGGCCTCTTGGATGCCGATATTTACGGCCCCAGCATCCCCAAAATGTTCGGCGAAGAAGATGCCCGCCCTTACATGGACGATATAGACGGCAAGGAGATGATACTTCCGGTAGAGAAATACGGAGTCAAGATGTTGTCTATCGGGTTCTTTGTCGATAAAGACAACGCCCTTATATGGCGGGGAACCATGGCGAGCAACGCACTGAAGCAACTGATAGGCGACGCTTATTGGGGCGAATTGGACTACTTCTTGCTCGACCTCCCTCCCGGCACGGGCGATATCCATCTCACCTTGGTACAGACTCTTGCCGTAACCGGGATGATTATCGTTACCACCCCGCAGGAAGTAGCGCTGGCCGATGCGCGCAAAGGCATCAATATGTTTACGGGCGACAAGATAAACGTTCCCATACTCGGAATTGTGGAAAATATGGCTTGGTTCACTCCCGCCGAGCTTCCCGAGAACAAATATTACATCTTCGGCAAAGAGGGAGGCAAGCACCTGGCCGAAGAGATGAACGTTCCTCTATTGGGCGAAATCCCCATTGTACAAAGCATTTGCGATAGCGGCGATTCGGGACGGCCTGTCGCCCTCGACGAGAACAGCATCACCGGCATGGCCTTTGCCCGATTGGCAGAAAACGTGATAAAGCAAGTCGATTATAGAAACGAGAATATGAAGCCGACGGAGAAAGTGCATATTAGAACTAAAAACTAAAAGATAAAAACTATAAATTACGCGAAGCGAAATCCTAACAGCTAAAGGCTATCAGCTAACAGCTCATATATTAAACAATTAAATTGAAGTATACTCCTTATATATTACTCATTATCCTAACCCTCTTTGCCTGCCAACGCAACGCGGAACCCTTAGCTGTGGCCGAAAAGAACCTGGAAGAGGCTCGTGCCTTGCTGGCGTCAGACAACTACGAAGAGGCTTTTAATCTGTACTATCGCACGCTCGATATGCTGGAATATGAAGCGATTGACGGCGGCGATGCCCACATAGCTCTTTACACCGATTTAGGCTCATTATATAAAAAGGAAGGACTGCACAAGAATGCGCTGGAGGTTTATCACAGCCGCTACAACTTAGTGAAAGACAAAGCAAACCCCGACCGGATAGCCCTGGCGCTCAGAGACATTGCATTGACCAACCTCCACCTGAAGCGGGCGGACAGTTGCTACATCTACCTCGAGCAAGCTTTCGAACATGCTGCAACAGCTAAGGACTCGGCCGCTATCAACAATATGCTCAATAACGACATGAGCCTCTATTTCAATCATCAGGAAGAATATGAGCAGTCGCTTTGCCATTTAAGAATGATTGACAATCCCAACGAAGAGATCTTTACCAATAAGGGCTTTGTATTTATGAAGCTGCATGATTACGATTCGGCCCGCTTTAATCTGCTGCAAGCCACCGAAAGCGACCTGCTCTACATCAAGTCGTCGGCCTATTGCTCGCTGGCCGAGTTGGAAGGCGATGCAGGCAATTACCGGTTGGCCTATCAATACCTTAACGCCTATCAGCAAATACTCGATTCCATTCAGCAACAACTTCACACCGAAGAGATAAATGCGATGCTGTATCAGCATATCAACGAAAAGCAAACGGCACAGGTGAAGATGAAGTACCGGTGGCTATTTATGTCGCTGGTATTCGGATTTATTATCTTGGTTTTAGTCCTGTTTTTCTTGTTTCTGCTGAATAGCAGGAGGAAGAAGATAAAACAGCAGGAACAGGAAAATAAGCTGCTTCGTCAGGAAGTGGAGATTCTGGAACTAAACGAACAACATTACCGCAACTTCAAAGAGAAGCCAATATACAAGCAATTAGAAGAATTGGTAGCATCGAAAACAATTTTCACTTATAAACAACAAGATACATTAAAAAAGGAAGTCCTCTTCTACTTTCAATCGTTTGCAAAAGAACTGAACACTACCTGTCCCGAGTTGACGGAAGATGATATTCTGTTCTGCTGCCTTAGCAAATTAAATCTTTCTTCAGCAATCATCACGCTGTGTATGGGCTATTCCCGGTCAGGTACAATTAGGCAAAGAAAATACAGAGTTAAACAGAAAATGTCGGCCAACGACCAATGCCAAGCGCTATACAACTCCATCTTTGTAACGTAACAATATCTAATCAATTGATTATCAACACCCGTATTTGGCATAATATAACGCCAAATTCTTGTCGGGCATCATTATCCGTTTTAATTTTGCAGCAGTGAAATTAATCGTTTTGTAAACATTCTAATCCATTAAAGTAATCATGAAAAAAGAAGTAACAAAAGTATTATTCGTATTGTCGGCACTCATGTTAAGTTTCTCGATGATGTCTTTTGCCACCGACGAGAAGAAAGCGGTATATGTAGAAAATGAAGTGCACGACTTCGGCACTATCGCTCAAGACAGCGACAAGGTAAATGCCACTTTCATCCTTCACAATGATTCGGGCAATCCCATCTCTTTGATTTCGGTAAGAGCCACTTGCGGATGCACTGCACCCCAATGGAGCAAAGAACCTATCGTATCGGGCAATACCACCGAAATAGTGGTCAGCTTCAATCCCAAAGGCCAATCGGGCACGGTAAACAAGCGCATAACCGCCAAAACCGATACCGGCGAAACCATTGTTATGCATATAAAAGGGATAGTGGAGCGGTGATAATTTTCATTTCTTCATTATTTATTGTATCTTTGTAACGGATAAAGTAATATCTCTTATCCGTTATTTTTATATATAACAACTACTATTGTATGCCTTTGCTTTACAACTTCGATATAGATACTACGGCCG
>DAIREI010000113.1:0-5560 GCA_036795675.1 Bacteroidales bacterium | reverse complement strand
CTGTTTGCAATTAACTCTTTTGCGATTGAATCTATAGAAAGCGAACTTCTTCGTCAGCTCTCAACTGCCAAAGGAGAAGAGAGGTTAGTGATTTTACACAAACTTCAGCAGACGTTTTTGTATGAATCGAAAGACAAATATTATAACGATTTATTGCTGGAAGAAGCCCAGAGGCAACAGAACTCAAAGTACCAGGCCATTGCCCATACCAGCCGTACGGTTCATCATTATCGCGATTTTGATACCGATAGTGTATTCTACTATGCCGAAATTGCTGAAAAATTTGACAAGGAACATGGGGAATACCGTTCGCTGTTTCAAGTGAAAGAAATTGTTATCTACCGGTATATAGGACAGGGGCATTTCAGCCTGGCGCTTAAAAAGGCGCTGAAAATGAATGAACAAGCCCTTCTTATCGACAACCCAAGAGTGCATGTGCTGTCTTATATGACGCTTGCCCATGTTTATTGGGGCACAGGACAATTGGACGAAGTTATTCTTAATGCCCAAAAAGCGCTTGACACATGTATTGAGGAAGACAATGAAGCGCCATATAATAAAATACAATGCTATGACCTAATGGCAAGGGCTTATACAAGTAATGGCGATATTGCTAATGTTATGCTTTATACCGATTCGTTGTGCAATCAGGTAGAATATGTTAGAGAAAACTTTCCAGTATTTAATCTTACCGAATTTGAGCAAATGTGTATCTTACATACGGCTTATTATTATATCGAGACAAACCAATTGGAAGATGCCTGGAGAGCTATGGAAAAAGGAGATTCTTTGCTGGGCGATGGTTCGCTGCCACACTTCTATTATCAAACCTATATAAACAAGATGCGTTATTACCGGGCTGTGGGCAATTATGACAAATGCTGGGAGTATTATCAAAAAAGCTTCGATTATTGTAAGGGAAATAACCTGGAAGGCGAAATACGAAGCCTGCTCCGCTTCAGGGCCAACACCTTAAATATGGCTATGGAGTACGATAAATCTTCGCAAACATACGACGAGCTGCTATCGCATGTCGATTCGGTTAACAGAGAACGATTAGCCTATGAAATCGGCCAATTACAAACCGATTACGAATTAGATAAAAAAGAAATAGAAATCGTTCATCGAGATAAGAGGTATAATCTTACTATACAGTTTATAGTAGTTCTATCGTCTTTGCTGTTACTACTGATAATTCTGGCTGTTATCGCTTTCAAAAAGCTCCGTTCGATACGAAAGAAAAACTATTTGTTGTTTAATCAGATAAGCGAACTATCTAACGCAAAAAAAGAACTGGTGGAGTTTAAAGATATGCTACAGGATAATCTGCCGGGGTTAACCGAAAGCAAAGATGAGCTATCGGACGATAGTTTGTATGCCAAGATAGATAACTACATGCGAGAAGAAAAACCCTACATCTTACCCGAATACGGCCGTAGGGAACTGATAATAGACATGAATACCAACGAGGCTTATCTGGCCAAGGCTATAAAGAAAGGCACAAAGCTTACTATACACGAATACATCAACCGCTGGCGGATGGACTATGCCAAGCAGTTGTTGCTCGAGAATACCAACCTTACCATCGAGGCAGTAGCCGGCGATGCGGGCTTCACGTCTATCCGTAGTTTCTATCGTCTCTTTAAGGAACAGCACGGGATGTCGCCTGCCGAGTTTCGCAACTATGCAGTAAATAATAATCAGTGAACTAATAAAAAAGAAACGCTTATGAAGAAGACAGTTATTTTATCCGTTATTTGTGTGGGATTATTGTTTGTCGGTTGTCAGCCAAGACCGGCACAGGAAGAGAATCAAGATGTAAAACGAGGAGTGTATACTCCCGAAAACACTACGCCTATGGAAATCACCTCATTTGAAACTATTCAACTGCAAACCCCTGACTACGAGACGGGAGATGCACTACTGGCTATTGCCAAGAAGAGAAAGAGCGATCGCGAGTATCAGGACAAGAATGTTTCGCTGAAGCACTTGTCGGAAATCCTTTGGATGGCCAACGGTGTCAACCGCGACGATGGCAAGCGCACTGTTCCTTCGGCTATGGCGCTGTATCCACTTGATACTTATGCCGTGTTGCCCAACGGAATTTATTTGTACGACCCTGCTACTCATGCGCTTGTTCCTAAAGTAGAAGGCGACCACCGTGCATTGGCAGGCCTACAACCTTTTGTCCAAACGGCTCCGCTCAATTTGGTGTTCATTGCCGATTATTCGCGTTACGAAGGCGACCGCCCAGTGCCCGAAGACAAGAGATTGTATTTGGCTGCACTCGATGCGGGACATTGCACACAGAATGTGTATATGTATTGTGCTTCCGAAGGATTGAAGACTGTGGTACGTGCCGGTGCCCAAGAAGAAGCTTTGCTTGAAGCACTCGGGTTGGATAAAGCACGCTATCAGTTTGTGGTGGCACAGACAGTAGGATATTGATTTAGAACCAAGAGCTAAGAGTGAATACTTCGCTCTTAGTTCTTCACTCTCAACTCCATCCTAAACGTAGTGCCCTTGCCGGGCTCTGACTTATAGACGTAGATTTTGCCTTTATGGTAAGATTCGATGATACGTCTCACTAATGATAACCCCAGTCCCCAGCCTCTTTTCTTGGTGGTATAGCCGGGATGGAATACGGCGTCGAACTTCGATTTGGGGATGCCCTTGCCGGTATCCGATACGTCCATCAATACTTTATTGCCTTTCAGTTGGGCTTTGATATGGATGTCGCCCTGTCCGTCCATGGCGTCGACGGCATTCTTTATCAGATTCTCTATTGTCCACCCGAAGAGCGAGTCATTCATCATCACAATAATGTCCTCATAGGGGAAGTCGAGCGAGATATTCACTTTCGACGATATGCGCTTGCCCATGTAGTTGATGGCGTTCTCCACCTCTTGCTTTAGGTTCATAGGTTCAGGCTCTGGGTTGGAGCCTATCTTCGAGAAGCGCTCGGCAATCACTTTCAGCCGTTGCACATCTTTGTCCATCTCGTCGAGCAGCTTGATGTCGAGGTTCTTACTTTTCAGGTATTCTACCCAAGCCATTAACGAAGAAATGGGCGTTCCCAACTGATGGGCGGTCTCTTTCGACAGGCCTACCCACACTTTGTTCTGTTCGGCTTTCTTCGAGCTGTTGAGGGCAAGGAAAGAGATGAGCATCAAGGCAAAGACTACGGCCAATTGGATGAAAGGGAACCACTGCAATTGTTTCAGTACGGTAGAATCGTCGTAGAAAACATATTGATGAATGTCCTCATCCAGTTCGATGACGATAGGCTCATGCTTCTTGGCAAACTCCTTCACTTTCTGTTGCAAGAAGAGCGAGTCATCTTTCAGGTTATTTTGCCCCAGCACCTGGCGCTGGTCATCGGTCCATATAACGGGGATGGTGGTATTGCCGTATAGGATATTCAATATCAGGTTGTTGTAGACATTAAACGCATCGGGGTCAATCTCTTCGTCTATGGGTTGCGATGAGATAGCCTTGATGGCCTCGGCCCAGTTCTCTATCTTTTTGCGTTCTTCCTCTTTCAGTTCGTCTACCAAGTGGTTGGTAATCCAAACCGAGGTCACGGCAATAATAGCCGCCACTACAAAAAACACATATTTGAATATCTTGTTGTTCACTTAAGCTAATTGTTGAATGTTTAATGTTAAGTGTTTAACATTAAACGCTAAACGTTAAACGACTTCTATTGAAACCGGACAATGGTCTGAATACTCCACTTCCGGATGAATAGCGGCGCTCTTCAGCCTCTCTTTCATCTCTTCGGTAACGATATGGTAGTCGATACGCCAACCAAGGTTCTTGGCCTTGGCGTTGCTGCGGAAGCTCCACCAACTGTACTGCTCGGGCTGCTGATTGAATTGGCGAAAGCTGTCGACAAAGTTGTGGCCGATAAGGCGGTCAAACCATTCGCGCTCTTCGGGCAGGAAGCCCGAAGATTTGGTGTGCCGTTCGGGGTGATTGATGTCGATGGGTTTGTGGCAGATGTTGTAGTCGCCGCACACTATCAGATTCGGGCGCTCTTTCCTCAATTCGAGCAGATAATCGAGGAAGACTTCAAGAAACTCCATCTTCACCGCTTGCCGTATATCGCCCATCGTGCCTGAGGGGATGTAGACACAAACTACGGTCATATCGCCAAAGTCGGCGCGGATAACCCGGCCTTCGTGGTCGAAGCGTTCGTTGCCTATGCCGATGGAATGATAGTCGGGCTTTACCTTGCTAAAGATAGCCACCCCGCTGTAACCCTTCTTTACGGCCGAATGTAGCAAATTGTGTTGATAGCCCAACCCGTGAAAGGTGAGTGAATCAATTTGCTCGGGTTGTGCTTTAGTCTCTTGCAGGCACAAGATGTCCGGGTTGTTTTTCTCCAGCCAGTCGAAGAAGCCCTTGTTGATGGCTGCCCGTATTCCGTTTACATTGTATGATATGATTCTCATAGAAATGTTTAATGTTTAGCGTTCAGTGTTTATATTAAACGTTTAACATTAAACACTAAACGTTTTAATTATTCCAAATAGGTGTAACCATATAACCCCGAGCGGTAGTTCGACAGGAACTCGCGGCCTTCTTCCACCGAAATCTTTCCTTCTTTCATGGCCGATGTAACCCACGATTCTACCGTCTTCACCAGCTTCTTGGGGCTGTATTGCACATACTCCAATACGTCGGCTATGGTTTCGCCGTCAACCACCTGCTCTATCTGGTAGCTGTCTTTATTAACGGAAATATGCACCGCATTAGTATCTCCAAACAAATTATGCAGGTCGCCGAGTATCTCCTGATAGGCGCCCACCAAGAACACACCTATATAATAAGGATCCTTTTTGCTCAATGTATGCACGGGAAGGTGATAGGTGTAATTCCTCATATTGATGAAGTTATCTATCTTTCCGTCGGAGTCGCAAGTGATGTCTTGCAGGGTAGCCGTGCGGTTGGGGCGTTCGTCCAGTCGCGATATGGGTACGATAGGGAATACTTGGTCGATGGCCCAGGAGTCGGGTAGGGATTGAAATACCGAGAAGTTGCAGAAGTATTTATCGGGGAGCATCTTCGAGATTTTCCTCAATTCTTCGGGGGCATGTTTCATGTTCATTGCTATCTGGTGTACTTCGCGCGCGATAGACCAGTAGAGTTTTTCCACTTGTGCCCTCGTTACCAGGTCCAGCATGCCGAGGCTGAACAAGTCGAGCGATTCTTCGCGTATCTGTTGAGCGTCGTGCCAGGTTTCTATCAAGCGGGGATGGCTCATCTCATCCCATAGTTTATACAGTTCTACTACCAACTCGTGGGCATCTTCGGGCAACTCTTCGTTATCGTCCCACTCGGGTAGGGTAGTGGTTTCCAATACCTGAAACACCAGTACCGAATGATGCGCCGTAAGCGAACGACCCGATTCGGTGATGATGTTGGGCTGTGGTATTTCGTTCTTTACGCAAGCATCCACCAAGGCCGAGATGGAGTCGTTTACATACTCTTGTATAGAATAGTTCATGCTGCTCTCACGGGTAGACGAGCGGGTGCCGTCGTAGTCCACGGCCAG
>DAIREI010000112.1:0-5582 GCA_036795675.1 Bacteroidales bacterium | reverse complement strand
CTCCCCCTCCTTGGGAGGGGGCTGGGGGGGGGTGAAACACTAAACATTATCGCTATATGGACAAAAATCAAGTAAGAGAAGTAATCGCCCGGAGGACAGCCTTGGAGTTGAAAGACGGCGATGTGGTGAACCTGGGTATCGGACTACCGACCTTGGTTCCTAATTATCTTTCGAAGGATGTGCATGTAATCCTTCAGTCTGAAAACGGCTTGCTCGGCATGGGCGCCCGGCCCGAAGAGGGACAAGAAGACCCCGAACTGATAGACGCAGGGGGAGGCTATGTAACCATGACCACGGGCGCATCTACTTTCGATAGCGCGACTTCGTTCGGCATTATCCGCGGCGGCCATGTAGACGTGACCGTGTTGGGAGCCTTGCAGGTAGATGAGAAAGGCGACTTAGCCAACTGGAATATACCCGGCAAGAAAACTCCCGGGATGGGTGGCGCTATGGACTTATTAGTCGGCGCACGCAAGGTCATCCTCGCCATG
Organism: Bacteroidales bacterium; assembly: GCA_036795675.1. Lineage (GTDB taxonomy): Bacteria > Bacteroidota > Bacteroidia > Bacteroidales > Azobacteroidaceae > Azobacteroides. Next base: position 5,091 of record DAIREI010000112.1, on the reverse strand, counting down.
GAACACACGGCCAAGGGCAACCCCAAGATTATGAAGAAATGCACACTTCCCCTCACTGCAGCAGGGCAAGTCAACCTGATAATTACCGAGATGGGAGTTATGGAAATAACATCCGAAGGTCTGCGCCTCAACGAAATCAACCCCGAGTTCACCGTCGAGCAAGTGCAGGCAGCAACCGAAGCAACGCTGATTATATCAAAAGAACTAAGAAATATGAACTAAGAACTAAGAGTTGAAAATTGAAAGTTCTTAACTCTTAATTCTTAGCTCTTAACTCAACTTATTATGGATTTTTCATTAACCAAGCAGCAGGAGCTATTCCTGCAGATGATTCGCGAGTTTGCGGACAAAGAAGTCAAGCCCATAGCGGCCGAGATAGATGAGGAGGAACGCTTCCCGATGGAGAACGTCCGTAAGATGGCCAAACTGGGTATCATGGGTATCCCTTTCCCCGTTGAGTACGGCGGTGCAGGAGGCGATAACATCCTCTACTCGATGGCGGTGGAAGAGCTGTCAAGGGTTTGCGGCACCACAGGTGTAATCGTATCAGCACACACCTCGCTTTGCGGCGCCCCTATCTACGAGTTCGGAACCCCTATGCAAAAGGAGAAATACCTGACCATGCTGGCCTCGGGCGAATGGATTGGTGCGTTCGGATTGACCGAACCCAACGCCGGAACCGATGCCTCGGCGCAGCAGACCATGGCCGTAAAAGAGGGGAACAACTATATATTGAACGGAAGTAAGATATTCATTACCAATGCAGGCCCTGCCGATGTGTACATCGTATTTGCCATGACCGACAAGTCGCAAGGGACAAAGGGCATATCGACGTTTATCGTTGAGAAAGGCTTCCCCGGCTTCTCCATCGGAAAGAAAGAGAAGAAGATGGGCATCCGTGGTTCAGCCACTTGCGAACTGATATTCGAGAACTGCATCGTCCCCGAAGAAAACCTGTTGGGCAAAGAAGGCAAAGGATTCGGTATTGCCATGAAAACCCTCGACGGCGGACGCATAGGCATAGCCGCTCAAGCTTTGGGAATAGCTCAAGGAGCAATGGACGAGACGGTTAAGTACACGAAAGAGCGTAAGCAATTCGGTAAATCCATCGCCGCTTTCCAGAACACACAGTTCCAATTGGCCGACATAGAAACCAAGATACAGGCCTCGCGCTACTTGGTTCGCGCTGCCGCCTACAAGAAAGACAAAGGCGAAGCCTACAGTGTAGATGCCGCTATGGCCAAGCTTTACGCCGCCGAGACCGCTATGGAGGTGACCACCAAGGCGGTACAATTCCACGGAGGCTATGGCTACACCCGCGAGTATCCCGTTGAGCGGATGATGCGCGATGCCAAGATTACCGAGATTTACGAAGGAACTTCCGAAGTGCAACGTATGGTCATCGCTTCTAAATTATTGAAATAAGAAATCACTGCCATGAATATAATTGTTTGTATAAAACAAGTGCCGGATACAACGGAAATCCGCCTCGACCCGGTGAAAGGGACACTCATCCGCGAAGGAGTGCCCAGTATAATGAACCCCGACGATAAGGGCGGCCTTGAGTTGGCCCTGCAATTGAAAGATGAGTTTGATGCTAAGGTTACGGTTATTACCATGGGTCCCATGCAGGCCGATGCCATTCTGCGCGAAGCCATGGCTATGGGAGCCGACCGAGCCATATTGTTGTCCGACCGCAAGTTTGCCGGAGCCGATACTTTGGCTACTTCCAACACCCTGGCAGGCGCTTTGCGCTCGTTGGACTACGACCTGATTATCACCGGCCGCCAAGCCATCGACGGCGACACGGCACAGGTAGGCCCTCAGATTGCCGAACACTTAGACCTTCCCCAGGTTACTTATGTAGAGAGTGTAGAATTCGATGGAAAGAAGACCCTTACTGTGCGCAAAGGCACGGAAGAAGGTTATCAGCTATTGGAGGTGGAAACGCCTTGCGTGCTCACCGTATTGTCAAGCGCAGTAAAAGCCCGCTATATGACGGTGAGAGGCATAGTAGAAGCCTACGACCGTACGGTAGAAGTATGGGGCTTCGACGATATTACGGTGGATGAAAGCAAGATAGGGCTAAACGGCTCGCCCACGCGCGTAGCCAAGTCCTTCACCAAGGGAGTGAAGCCCGCGGGACAACTGTATGAAGTTTCCCCTGCCGAGGCTGTAGACATCATTATTAGTAAACTGAAAGAAAAATACATTATTTAGCCATGGATAAATCACTATATAAAAACGTTTTCGTCTTCGTTGAACAACGCGAGGGAGTTATCCAGAACGTATCGCTTGAACTCCTCAGCAAGGCTCGCGAGTTGGCCGAGCAATTGGGCGAACAAGTATGCGCCATTCTCTTAGGAGATAATGTTCACGAGATGGCTGAAGAATGCATCGCTTACGGAGCGGATATTGTGTACACAGTAGACGCCCCCGAACTGAAAGATTACATTACCGAGCCTTATGCTCAGGCCATGTGCAAGGTGGCAAAAGACTACAATCCCGGCATCTTATTAATAGGAGCTACCACCATCGGTCGCGACTTGGGACCACGCGTATCGGCACGCTTAGAGACAGGACTTACTGCCGACTGCACCGCTCTGGCTATTTCGGAAGACGGCAACCTGATGATGACCCGCCCCGCTTTTGGCGGCAACCTGATGGCGACTATCCTCTGCAAGGAGCATCGTCCGCAGATGTCAACCGTTCGCCCGGGAGTGATGCAAATGAGCCATCGTGATATGGGACGGCCCGGCGTGATTGAGAAAGTAAGCGTTGAGTTTGATAAGAGTAAGTTCAAAGTGAAGTTGAAGGAATCGGTGAAGCAGGTGAAGGATATGATTGATATTACCGAGGCCAATATCCTCATATCAGGAGGACGAGGCGTAGGCAACCAGACCGGTTTCGATATGCTTCGCGAATTAGCCAATACCATCAAGGCCGAAGTATCGTCTTCCCGCGCCATGGTGGATGCAGGGGTTATCACCCACGACCGCCAGGTAGGGCAGACCGGCAAGACCGTTCGTCCCGACGTTTATTTCGCATTCGGTATATCGGGAGCCATCCAGCACTTAGCTGGGATGGAGGAGTCCGATTTTATCATCGCTGTAAACAAAGATAAGTTCGCCCCCATCTTCCAAGTGGCCGACCTCGGCATCGTGGGCGACGTGAAACAAATAGTACCCTTATTGACAGACAAACTTAAACATAAATGATTATGAAAAAGGTATATATCATTGCAGCCAAGCGCACGGCCATCGGCAAGTTCTTAGGGACATTGGCCAATGTATCGGCCGTGGAACTGGCAAAGACAGTAATGCAAGACATCCTGAAGCAGACGGGCGTTGACCCCTCGCTGATAGATGAAGTGATTGTTGGCAATGTGCTTTCGGCAGGCCAAGGACAGGGCGTTGCCCGCCAAGCCTCTATTGCCGCCGGCATACCCAACGAAGTGCCCGCTTATGGCGTGAATATGATTTGCGGCAGCGGCATGAAAACCATTATGACTGCCTACAACAGCATCCAGGCAGGCGAAGCCAATCTTATTATGGCAGGCGGAACAGAGTCCATGTCGGGCGCAGGTTTTGTTCTCCCGGGCAGTGTGAGGATGGGGCATAAGATGGGTAACATCAACACCATCGACCACATGGTCTGGGACGGATTGACCGATGCTTTCTCCGGTCTACACATGGGATTGACCGCCGAGAACGTGGCCGAGAAGTACAACATCACACGCGAGGAGCAGGACGCATTTGCCTTCAAATCGCAACAAAAGACCATCGCCTCGATTGATGTGGGTAAGTTCAAGGACGAAATAGTACCCGTGATGATCAAGACACGCAAGGAAACCATCGCCTTCGATACGGATGAATTCCCCAACCGCACTACAAGCTTGGAGAAACTGGCCGCTCTTCGCCCCGCTTTCAAGAAAGACGGAACCGTTACCGCAGGCAATGCCTCGGGCATCAACGACGGCGCCAGCTTCACCCTCATCGCATCTGAAGAGATGGTAGAAAAACTCGGCATCACACCTTTGGCAGAGATCGTAGCCGTGGCGCAAGCAGGCGTAGATCCCTCCATCATGGGGATGGGACCTGTACCCGCCATTGCCAACGTATTGCTGAAAGCCTCCATCCACTTAAAAGACATAGACGTAATCGAACTCAACGAAGCCTTTGCCGCCCAATCGTTGGGCGTAGTTAAGCAACTGGAAGCCGACCACGGCGTAAGCGAAGCCTGGATACACGAGCACTCCAATCTCAACGGAGGCGCACTCGCCCTTGGTCACCCCATAGGTGCATCGGGCAACCGCATCGTTGTATCGCTGATTTACGAAATGATTCGCGCCAAGAAGAACATCGGGCTGGCAGCCCTCTGCATCGGCGGAGGCATGGGCACGGCGATGATCATCAAGAGGTGAGAAGTGAGTGCTGGTATGATGAATTAAAGATGTGAGATAATCATTAGGTCAACGGCTTATAAAGGGATAGCATTGAAGATGGACCACTTGGATAATTCTATTATTAGGATAAGCTACATTGTGAAGCTTATAAAGAATGTGGGTATTTGATGCTTTTCATTCTCTACTAGGTCATATTATTCAAATATATTTTTGCCTCGATAAAAATAGGATAAAAGGTTTTGAAAATAATATAGTTGTTATTATCTTTGTCCTGTAGTCTTCGATATATTATAACAACAATATAAACACATAAGAATAAGAAATAAAAGTCTTGATATAGTTCCCAAATAGATGACATTGCAGGCAAGATGCAGATGCCAATAGTTCTGCGTAATATTATATTAACCCTAAAAAGGAAAAGGAGAAAAGAATTATGAGTACTTATGTTACAACGTGGCAATGTAGAAAATGTGGTGCAGTGATTCCTACGCGGCAAAAAAATGCTGGTTTTATAATGGGTTATGGTAGGCCTAATTCGGGTCCATGTCCCGCGGGAGATTCGCATGAATGGCATCAGATTGTGGAAGGAAAATATATTCCAGACGATCGCGATGATGACTGAATGATAAAATAGGGATTGTCAGCCTCATTTTAGATAGTCCCTATTTTTAGATTTCGCTTAATCA
>DAIREI010000111.1:0-5648 GCA_036795675.1 Bacteroidales bacterium | reverse complement strand
TTATCAAGTTTATAACCGAGGATATCTGGCGCACCAATACTTCGGAACTAAGCAAGAAGAAGCGGCGGGGATACAATATTCTGCAGGTTATTTACCTTGCCCTGCGCCGCTATCAGGAAGATAAACTGCAAAAGAGCGCCTCTGCCCTCACCTACAGCACCTTCCTTTCGGTTATTCCATTGCTGGCCGTATTGTTGTCGATCGCTAAAGGCTTTGGCTTCGACAATATCATTCAGAGCCAATTGTTTCAGTATTTCCCCGGGCAACGGGAAGCGCTCGAATCGGTATTCAGCTTTATCGACTCGTATATGCAGCACACCAAAGACGGGGTTTTCCTGGGCCTGGGTATAGTTTTGCTTCTCTATACGGTACTTAACCTGATTATCAACATCGAGAGCACGCTCAATTCTATCTGGCAGGTACAGAAAGGACGCTCGTATATACGGCGTATAACCGATTATTTCTCTATCCTTATTCTGCTTCCGGTATTTATTATCTGCATATCGGGTATCACTATTTTTATGACCACTACGTTCGAAACGCTCAATCAGTACGAGGTATTTGCACCTATATACAACGTGATATTGCGAATCGTTCCCATCGTTATCACCATACTCTTCTTCACCATACTCTACATGTTTATGCCCAATACTAAGGTGCTGTTTAAGAACGCCTTTGTAGGGGCTATCTTTGCCGGTATCGGCTTCCAACTATTTCAATACCTCTATATCTCGGGACAAATGTGGGTAAGCAAGTACAACGCTATCTACGGTAGTTTCGCCTTCATTCCCCTACTCTTGCTCTGGATACAGTTGTCGTGGGTTATTTGCCTGATAGGCGCGGAAATATCGTATGCCAGCCAAAATGTACAGAACTACGCTTTCGAGACCGAGAGTAAGAACATTACCCGCCGCTACTACGACTTTTTTGTACTGATAATAATGGCATTGATAATAAAACGATTTGAGAGCGGCGAGAAAGCTTTCACGGCCAACGAGCTGGCGCATGAGTCGAAGATCCCCATTAGATTAACTAATGTAATACTCTATAAATTAATTGATTTGGGGATGATAAATGAGATACAGGATGAGGATGACTACCCCAACTTCCAACCGGCCATGGACATCAACAAGATAACCGTAGGCTACCTCTACGACCGCTTAGACCGCGAAGGCTCGGAAAACTTCAAGGTAGACTACCACCGCAAGTTCCGTAAAGAATGGGAAACCATACTAAAATCGAGGGAAAACATGTTCCCGCCCAACGAGAATGTGCTGGTAAAAGATCTGATAGTGTAAACACAATAATTATCCACGAATTACACCAATTTCACTAATTATTAACTCGATAATTAAGTTTCGTGTAATTCGTGTAATTTGTGGACAAATCATGTCAATGCACGAAATTGCTCAAATGCTCCGTTACCTCGAATGGGAAGTCGGGGTAATGATACATCAGGTTGCGCGACTCGGTTTTGCCTTCGCAATAGTTCCAGATAGAAGCGTAACGGCGAGGCTCTTCCCCAAGTTCTTTCAGTTGGCGCAAATACGCGGCTATGGACTTGTTTTCAACGATATACACCTCTCCCAATTGGTCGATAATGGGGCTATGGCGGCGAGATCGGTCGTGGTTGAAGCGTAGCACCCGCTTGCCTTCGGCGGTGATGCCGGCCATAACGAACGACATACTCTTGCCTATGGCAGGCAGATTAAGCACATTGCGGTCGGTACCCACATTTGAGGGCAGGTATATCTTCTCTTCCTTGGCTTCTTGTATAGAGCGGGCATTGGGGGTGTACACCGCGTAATTTTCCTTAAATCCCTTTACCGTAAAGGTATAATAGCAAACAATACCCAGCGAGCTAAGCACTTGCCTTAGCCTGGCCGTATGCCCCCGGCGCGAGGCAGGCAATGTAAAGACCAATTGGTTGGTGATTGTCCACCCTGCCGATTGAATGGCGCGGATGGCTCGCTTGGCTTCGGGTGTCACCTCTAAAGGCGATTGAAAGTGTGTTTGCACATAGCATTGCCCTATCCCTACCGTTTCGGCTTTTTCCTTGAAATCGCGTAATATCTCAACTAACTCATCATCAATTCTGAAGGGAAGATAGGCTAACAAGCGCGAGCCGAGGCGTACCCGCTGCATTTCGGCATACTTCTCGCCGTCGGGGCGGGTTTCGTTGGCCTTGCGTTTGCGCACCGCCATTTTATACACTGCGTCCAATATACGGCGTAGTGTGGCGTTCTGGCTCATCAAGGCGTCGCCCCCGGTAATCAGGATGTCGCGAAGCTGGGTATCGTCTTCAAAATACTGCATCAGGCGACGTAGTTTTTTCTCCCAAGTCTCTTTAGGTTTTAAGTCTTCGAAGTTGAAGTTCAATCGTTTACTTTGAAAGTCGTACATCCGTTGGCAAGAGGCGCAAAGGCCGCCGCATGCACGCCCCATCGAGTCGGGGATAAGAATTGCCACTTCGGGATAGCGGCGATGGATATTCTTGCCGTCGGGCAGCAGCCAGCCCGCGGCATTGGGCTTGCCCGGCTCCACTTCGTCTTCTTTCTCCCAGGCGCGAATATCACCGAAGGTATCCACCAATTCGTTGGAATAGAGTATATAGGCACGTATGGTTGCATCGTCATAGCCATGCTCTCCCGTGTTGAGCAACGAAAGGTAATAAGGCGTAACAAAAAAAGGCATCCCCTTCTTCTTTGCTTTCATTAGCGTGCGCATGGTGGTTGCCGATAGTGAGTTACCCAAAAAGATATTCAACTCGGTAGGGCTTTTTATGGCCATAGCCAAATGAAAACGGCTGGTATTCCACCATTGCTGTACCCGGGCATACTTCTCTTCGTCGGTCATTCCCTCGGCAAACTGGTAGCGCGAGTTGGGCGCATTTCTTTTCTCTATCTTTCTTACAAGCAGTTGTATGATTCGTTTCTTATTCTCTTCGCGGATGTGCATTACATCAAAATCCAACCCGGTAGGCCACCGGCCGGTCATTTTCCTGAATCGTTGGTAGTCGGGCATGGGAAGGTTAGGCTCTTCCAAGAGTTCGAACTGGCGGTAGAGGTCTCGAAACAGGTCGTCCGATACCTCATCGCTCAGGCGCCCGTTTAAAAATTCCCATAGGTAGGTAATGGTTTTCAGGTGTATCTTTTCGCCCGTCGACAGCTCGTCTACAACCGTATTGTCGTAGTCGATCAGGCGCTGCACCCGGTTGCGTCGTTTCTCCAGCGGACAACGAGCAATATACTCAGATAGAGCTTCTTTAAACTCCATAGGAGTGTTACTCTCTCGGGCTAAAGCCGCCAAATCGGGAAACCGATGTATAAACTTATGAATCATAGTAGCGATATTGAAAATGATGGGAAGATTGACAAATGTAAGAAAAAAGAATTAAAAATGAAAGAAATGAAGAGAATAATAATGTTATTAAGTCCATTTTATATTATATTTACTTGATTGTTGTATTATGCTTTCAGAACAATTAACACTCCTCTTTCGGCATATAACCGCAAAAATGCTTTATCTTTGTCACTTTATAAATAGAGATAACACATGGCTCCGTTGGATATTATTCGGAAGTATTATGATAAAGGCACTGAGTTGTACCACATACTCTACACCCATAGCCGGCAAGTAGCGGATAAGGCATTGGAAATTGCAGAAGCACATCCTGAGATGAATTTGGACAGAAACTTTGTTGAAGAAGCTGCTATGCTGCACGATATCGGCATCTTTTGTACCTATACGCCCAAAATAGGCTGCTACGGCACCTACGACTATATCTGTCACGGCTACTTGGGTGCCGAACTGATGAAGAAAGAAGGCCTGCCTTTCCATGCCTTGGTTTGCGAACGCCATACCGGATCGGGCATTACCCGCCAAAGCATCATCGACAATAACCTTCCCTTACCCACCCGGGATATGCTTCCCCTAAGCCTGGAAGAAAAGCTGATTTGCTTTACCGATAAGTTTTACTCGAAGAGCAATTTCGACAAAGAGAAATCGGTAGACCAGATAAGGAAGAGCCTGGCCAAATACGGAGATGACTCGGTAACACGCTTCGATGAGTTGCTAAAACTTTTTTTAGGATAACGTTCACTTATGCGGTTAAAGAAACAATACTTGCTTATCCTTACCCTTATCTTCTCATTGCTCTTAGCGATGCAGGACAACCGGGCGCAGGATGTAGCTATTGCGGATACCGAACTACCCCCCGACTCTATTCCTGCCGATTCCATTCCATCCGACTCTATTCCTGCCCCAAATGCCATAGAAGCCCCTATCAACTATCAGGCCAAAGACTCGATGGTAATGGTGATGGATGGCGTTAACTTCCTCTACCTCTTCGGCGAGGGTAATGTAGACTATACCAACCTCAACCTCACGGGCGAATACATAGAGATCGACGCCGACAACAGCCTTATTTACTCCACTTTCGGCCTCGACTCGATAGGCGAAGAGTTTGGTTATCCCGTATTTAAGGAAGGGGAAACCGAGTATGAGATGAAGAAGGCGCGCTACAACTTCAAGACCAAGAAGATGTATATCACCGATGTGATAACGCAGCAGGGCGACGGCTTTATCGTAGCTCAACAAACCAAGAAGATGCCCAACGACGACTTGTACATGAAGAGCGGCCGCTACACCACTTGCGACGATCACGATCATCCGCACTTCTACCTTCAACTGACCAAAGCCAAAGTAAGACCCGGTAAAAATGTGGTAACCGGTCCCGCCTACCTGGTAGTGGAAGACGTACCGCTACCCATTGCCCTACCCTTTGCGTTTTTCCCCTTTACGAGCGATTACTCGTCGGGGGTGATTATGCCCAGTTACGACGACGAGTTGAGGCGGGGTTTCTCGCTTCGCGACGGAGGTTATTACTTTGCCTTCAACGACTATGTAGACCTTGCCCTTACCGGCGAAATATTCACCAAAGGCTCGTGGGGGCTGAATGTGGCTTCCACGTACCGTAAGCGTTACAAATTCAGCGGCAACCTGCAAGCCAACTATCGCTACACCCGGTTAGGCGACCGCAAGGAAGACCCCGATTACAGCACATCTAAAGACTTCAAAATAAGCTGGTCGCATAGTCAGGATTCCAAGGCTCACCCTTTCCGCACTTTCTCGGCCAATGTACAGTTCTCCACCGCCTCGTACGCTTATAATGATGTTACTACGCAGTATTCGCCCAACGCTACAGACAATACCAAGAGTTCTACCATCAACTACTCCTACCGATTCCCCGATTCGCCTTTCACGCTCAATGCCAATCTGAGCGTGAACCAAACTACCCGCGATTCTACGCTTAGCGTTACCCTGCCCAACCTTACCCTTACCATGCGCGACATCTACCCCTTTAAGCGCAAAGAGCAGGTGGGCGGCCCCAGATGGTACGAGAGCATACGTATGAACTACTCGATGAACATGAAGAACAGTCTCAAGGCAAAGGAGAATGAGTTCTTTAAGAAGAATATTATCAAAGACTGGAGCAATGGTATGCAGCACCAATTGAGCGTATCGGCCACCTTCAACCTGCTTAAATACATTTCCATTACTCCTTCGTTCAATTATAATGAGAATTGGTACACCTCGCGCGCAAGGAAGAACAATACTATGCAGCCTATCAATAAAACTCCCAGTAC
>DAIREI010000110.1:0-5685 GCA_036795675.1 Bacteroidales bacterium | reverse complement strand
TAAAAATGACAAAGAAGCCTATCGTAATATATCATTCGAAAGAGAAGCCTATATGAACGACCACGACGATACTTACTTAAAGAGACGTAAAATATATGCGTTTATTCGTTATTTAAATAAGGGTTAAACAGCATTTAATCCTTACCAAAAACTCACAATTATCCTGTGTATTATTGTGTATAAGGTACATAAATTCAATGAGACAAACAAATAATTAAGCGACTATTTTATAGATATTTGGTTCCTTTTTGAAGAAAATTTGAGAAAAAACGAAAAATACGTACGTTTTTGGACATCTCGTTTTTGAAAGTGGCACAAGTCGTTTTTTCGAACATACAAGGCGATTCCGAAACGAGCGATATACCTACGGGAAGGCTTTGGCGCAACTCCCGCATCCGGTTTATCTCTAAGTATTGATCGTCTACAACCGTATAAACCGAGGGCTTGCGACCGTTTTCGCGTATTTGCATCTTTCTGGCATCTTCCGATAGAAGGTAGGCATCGTTATAATCATTACCAAAGAGAAGCAAGGCTAAGGCGGTTTGTCCGTCTTGCTCCAACTCTACTCTAAGGCCTTCACTCGGAAGATCGGTCTTAGCATCAAGCAATGATAAGTCAAGCCTGTTCATCGATTTGGTTATTTGCAAATAGTCCCCTTTATAATCGTTGCGCGTACGTACGGCAAAGGAAGTCATGGGTGGGATTGTGCCGGTTAGTGATTCTTCGGCAGCAGCAAAAGAATCAATCGAGCCGTTGTTATTCCCGTCTATGCCCGACCAAGTAACGTACTCGTTTCCACCGACCAGCAACTTATATTCGGGATAGATAGAGCGATGATTATGCCGGTAGAACACTTCAAAGTCCAAGCCTGCCATAAAGGGATTGCCCAACATCACTACCTCTTCTCCCTCGGCATCGGTAAGGATGTTGAAGAGTATATCACTCGTCGGGACAAGCATTTCTCCGTCTTCCTCTGTTTCATATATAAAACGGTGCGACCACCGGCGAGCATCATCGGGTAGGTGTTCTTCCTTGCCCGTAGGTATTTTACTTATCTCGTCGAAAAAGCGGAAAGTAGTGGTTGTTTTAGGGAAATGCAGCTCTATTTCATCAATAAACTCCCGGCTGCTCATATCGGCGCCGTTATTTTCATCGACTTGAGTATAGAACACCCGCCCCACGCGCACGCTGAAAGGCATAGCCGCACCCAGCGGATGAGTAGTGGTTGCGAAGGAGGTAGTCCAATCGGCATAGTAGGCGCCCGTCTGCGGGTTTTCGGTCTTAAACAGACGCATCTCGGTAATGGGGTTGGCATAATCGAAGAGGTAATCGCCGCTGTAAGCGCCGTGCAAAGGGGCTGTAAGACCGTACCACTGCATGGTGTTCAAGTTAAAACTTATCTCGGCATGGTCATAATCGAGATAAAAGGAGTTGCCGAGTTGCGCCCCGTCTTCAAACCGTATATTCTTGCACCGGCTGATGTCTTGTTCTTTCAGGATGGGATAAGTGTTCTCACCCGAGGGCAATACCACATTGGTTTTCTTGTCGGCAATGTATCCGCGTGTGCCTTTGCCGTCTTGCCAATTCTCTGCACAATTCCAGTCCGAGCCGTTACCGTCGACAGGATGCCAATACAAGGTATCGGGGTAACCGTCGGGCTTCTTATCGGTTATCTCCACTTTTATATCGTCAATATCGAGCCGGTCGCCTTCGTCGGTCGTACATTCGATAATCAATTCGGCGCATTGAAGTAAGGCATCGGCATCGAAGTAAAACTCAATCGCCTGCCAGGCATCAGGTTCGAAGTCGTTAAGATAGGGAGAAGCCGCCCGGGTTATTTCCATCGGAACATGCGGAAGGACATTCCCCGATGCATCGCGAAAGCTGAGTAAAGCCGCCTGATCGCTTGCCACAGTAGCTCTCGCTCTTAGAGACAGTTTGAGAAAAGTATCTTCGGTAAGCGCGGGATTGTCTATGGTCTTCGTCAACACATCGCCCGATTTAAGACGAAGGAAGTAGTGCCCGTTGTCATGGCCGCCCGAAGAAGCCCGCGAGTGAATAAGGCGAGCCTGCGAATCGATGTTTTTATTATAGTCTAACGGAAAATAATCAGGTGAAAAGTCCGGCTCGGAAGTAAGCGGTGGAATTTCGGACTTTACTCCCGAAGTGATTAAAGGATATGCCGTGATTAATTCCATATCGCCGTTGTAATTGAAGTCTTCGGGGCGAGAATATTCAATATGCAAGGTATTCATATTGATAGTAGGAGCGCTTTTTATGTTTATCTTGCGATAAGTATTTACTTCCGTCACGTAGCTTTTATTGTCGTACATCACGTACAATCGCACGGAATTGTGCCGCTCGCGATAGGCCGATTGTATTTGTATCCCGCTTATAAACCATTTAAATCCGTCTTCGTCCGTCTTGTCTTTAAGCACGGCCATATCTTTTTTATAAAACAGGTATAGCCCGTTACCGTTTCGGATGTAGTATTTGCCGGGCTCATTATCGCCGACAGGTATAAAATACCATTCATAATTACAGTAATCGGGAGAGTTGATAGGTGGGAGTTCCTTTTTAGCAACATTAATGCCTTCGGCTATGTTTGCATCGGCATAGAGGTAGGTTAAACTGTTTGTATATTTGCCGGCAGAGTCTTTCACCCGCAAGGTATAAGGCTTATAATCATCGCACTGGGCATGTACAACGGTAATGGAAAAGCTAAGCATTGCCCAAAGAAAAAATTTCTTCATTGTAAAGGTTTGTAATAACGGCACAAAATTACGCAAATAATGAGAACCTTGAAAGCCCTCCCCTTTGTTTTAACATTAAATTTTATAAGCGACGGGCATACGTTGATACCGGCTACCGGTATATACTTGGCAACCGCCCGATATGCCACCGGCTCAGAAACAGGATTGAAGCGCATATCCGTATTTCTTTCGTGGCCTATTCTATTTGGCGAAAACAGGAAAAATCTTACCTTTGCATAGTCAAATCATGATACACCATGAAGAAAATCATATTCTACTCCCATATAATCCTCATACTATTCCTCTATTCCTGTTCCGGAAGTCCATCGGGTGACCGGATTATTACCGTTACAATAGAGCCTCAACGCTACTTTGCCGAACAGTTGGCAGATACGCTATTCACGATAGAAAGCATGGTGGCTTCGGGGGTAAGCCCCGAGACTTACGATCCTACTCCGGCGCAGCTTACCCGCCTGGCCGACAGCAGGGCTTACTTCGAGATAGGTCCCATAGGTTTTGAGCAGGCCTGGATGAAGAGTCTGAAAAAGAACAACCCCGATGTTCGCTTCTTCGACACGAGCCGGGGTATAGAGATGGTAGAGACCGAGCACGCACACGGCGACCATGTACATAAGGGAAGCGACCCGCATATCTGGTCGTCGCCCAAGGAAGCGAGCGTAATAGTAAAGAACATGTACGACGCTTTGGTGGAACTGGATAAGGCAAATGCCGCGACTTATACTTCCAACTACGAGAAACTGATAGAAGAGATAAACCAAACCGACGCCACAATCAGGCAATTTTTATCGGATTCATCGCAAAAAGCGTTTATCATCTATCATCCCGCCCTCACCTACTTTACCCGCGATTACGGCCTTACCCAATACGCCATTGAGTTGGACGGCAAAGAACCATCGGCATCACAGATAAAGGCCTTGATCGATACCGCCAAAGCGCAGCGTATCAAGACTATATTTATACAAAAGGAGTTCGATAAAAAGAATGCGGAGATGATAGCCGAGGCGACCAAATGCCGGCTGGTGGTTATCAATCCGCTGTCGTACGAGTGGAGCAAGGAGATGATAAAGATTGCCCAAGCATTATCGGATAATGAATAAGACTTTAGTAACATTGGATCACATCAATGCGGGGTACAATCATCATCCCGTACTGAAAGATATATGCCTGACGATCTTCGAGAACGACTACCTGGGGATAATCGGCCCCAACGGAGGCGGCAAGACCACCCTGCTGAAGGTAATCCTGGGCTTGCTGAAACCCACTTCGGGGAAACTAATCTTTGCCGACAATAAGATTAAGAGCAATATCGGGTATATGCCGCAAACCAATTCTATCGACAAGAAATTCCCTATTACGGTAGCCGAAGTCGTAGAATCGGGGTTGATGAATGTCTCGCTTCCTAAAAAGGAGAAGAAAGACAAGGTTCAGACCATATTGGAACAAATCGGACTGAGCGATCTGGCTGAACGGCCGATAGGCGAGCTTTCAGGCGGGGAACTACAACGCACCTTGCTTGGACGCGCCATAATCAATAACCCTATCTTGCTGATATTGGACGAGCCGAACTCGTATGTAGACCGGCGCTTCGAGTCGCTGTTTTACGAACTGCTTCAAGAGATAAACCGGCAAACAGCCATCGTATTGGTGTCGCACGACATCGGCACGGTAGTGGCCAACGTAAAAAACATCGCCTGCGTGAATGAGACCCTGCATTATCATCCGGGCACGGATATCGACACGCATTGGATAGAAGAACACTTGGGTTGCCCCTTCGAGGCAGTCGCCCACGGGGATATTCCCCATCGGGTACTAAAAAAGCACGAACCGCATGAATAACTTTCTCTTTTCGTTGAATGTAGTAGCCCCGCTGTTTATCCTGATGGCTATCGGCTACTTACTGCGCGAGATTAAGTTCATTGGCAAGGATTTCTTTTCGCAGTTGAACCGATTTGTGTTTCGCTTCCTGCTGCCTTTAATGCTATTCGAAGATATTCGCACCTCCTATCAGGGCGACTTCTCCAATACCCGGCTAATCTTTGCCTCTATCATCGGAATATCTATCGTGATATTGCTGTCGTTCATTTTCGTGCCGCTACTGGTGAAAAGGAAAGGCCAACGGGGCAGCATCATTCAGGGCATCTACCGAAGCAACTTCCTTATCTACGGGCTTCCGCTGGCTACGGGCATGTACGGCGATGCGGCACGGGTAGAGATCTCTATGCTGATGGGGATAATGATCCCTTTCTATAATGTAGCTGCTGTCATCATCTTGTCTATATACTCTGAAACGGGAGCCGCCAAGCCCACGGTGAAGTCGGTATTGAAAGACATCGTTACCAACCCCCTTATATTAGGATGCGCCACCGGTCTGCTGGCCGGGATGATCAACCTGCGCCTGCCCCAATTCATCGATCAGCCCATTTCGCAATTGGCCGCTACGGCAGCGCCTCTGGCTCTTTTCGTGATGGGAGGTGAGTTTGAATTCCGCGCGCTGAAAGGCAACCTTGTCAAGGTATCCGTGGTTACGGTGCTGCGGTTGATAGTGGTTCCGGTTGCCGCATTGGCTGTTTTTATCCAAATGGGCTTCCGCGAGGTGGAACTTGCCGTATTATTGTGTATATTTGCCACGCCTGCGGCCATGGCAGGTTACATCATGGCTAAGAACATGGGAAATGACGGCGAGCTTTCGGCACAGATAGTCGTTTTGTCGACCGCTTGCTCTTGCGTTACCATCTTCTTTTTGGTTTACGTCCTCCGCACATGGGGATACTTATAATTTGAGATAACACCGATGAAAGACTTTATACAGGTACTGAAACGCTTCCTCCCTCCCTACAAGAAATATGTGGTGCTGAGTTTTGTCATGAATATCCTTTCGGCGCTATTCAGCCTGATGACTTTTGCATTTATC
>DAIREI010000109.1:0-5698 GCA_036795675.1 Bacteroidales bacterium | reverse complement strand
TCCTTTTTCGGGACGGATAGTTAAGTCGTTCGCCCATCTGGGACAACGGGTAGGGGTGGGTTCCCCCGTCTTCGAGTTAGGCTCGTCAGACTTTTACGAGGCAACCAAGACCTACTTTGCCGCCCAATCGGCCAATGAGCTGGCTCAACGGAATTATACTCGTCAGAAAGACCTGGCAGCCAACGGCGTGGCCTCGCAAAAGGATTTAGAACTGGCCAAGAGTGAGGCAGATATAGCCGCCCAAGAGTACGAACAAGCCAAAGCAACCCTTCAAATATTCAATATCGATGCTTCGTCGCTTAGGATGGGACAACCGCTGAAAGTAGTTTCTCCTATAGCGGGCGAAGTGGTAAAATGCGATGTCACCATAGGCAGCTATGCCAAGGAAGATTCGGAACCTTTGGTAGTGGTAGCCGATTTATCGCGTGTGTGGGTGAAGGCATTAGTCAAAGAAAAGTACTTCGGAGCCATCCAACATGGCGACCGCGTAGAGGTATTTACCGATGCGCATCCCGACAAAATTGTTTGGGGTACCATATATAATATAGGCGAGATGCTGGACGAAGAGACCCGTGCGCTTGAAGTAATAGTGGAATGCGACAACAAAGACCGCGAGTTGAAGCTCGGCATGTTCTGCGAAATTCATTTCCTCAGTTCCCCAGCCAAGGCCATCGTCCTTCCTTCTACCGCCATTATGCAGAACGGCGACGATGCTTATGTGCTGATAGAAGAGGCCAAAGGCAGCTACATTCGCCGTACGGTAGAGACCGAAACCGTGGGCTTAGACAGCGTGCGCATAGCAAGCGGAATAGCCGAGAACGAAAATGTAGTAATCAGGGGAGGCATCTACCTAAACCAATAAGTCTATGGAAAAATTGATGAACACCTTGATCCATCGGCGCTGGCTGATGGTGACCATATTTGTTATTATATCGGGTATCGGTATCTACGCCTGGCGACAATTGGCCATCGATGCCTACCCCGACATTGCCGACGTATCGGTGGGCGTGGCTACCCAGGTGCCCGGCTTGGCCGTTGCGGAGATTGAACAACAGATAACCATCCCCCTCGAACGGGAACTCAACGGTATCCCCGGTTTGAAGGTGATGCGGAGCAAGAACTTCTTCGGAATATCTAAGATTACCCTGGTTTTTGAAGATGGTATAGACGACTATTGGGCGCGGCAGCGGGTATTGGAACGCATTGCCGAAGTCGACCTGCCTTTCGATGCCCAGCCCGGCCTCGACCCTTTAACATCCCCCACCGGCGAGATTTACCGCTATGTAGTAACGGGCGACAGGAGCCTGCGCGAACTGACCGAACTCAACCATTGGGTAATCATCCCTCGCTTGAGGCAGATTCACGGCATAGCCGATGTATCCAACTTCGGAGGTATTACCACCCAATTTCAGATAGAGATAGACCCCAACAAGCTGACCAAATACAACGTCTCGCTTAGCGAAGTGACCGAGTCGATTGAGCTTAATAACTCCAATGCGGGTGGCAGTACCATTATTCGCGGCGACCTGAGTTATGTGGTGCGCGGCGTGGGTTTGGTGCGCGACCTGCAAGACATGGGTAATATCGTGGTGAAGACTGTCGGCGGAACGCCTGTCTACATAAAAGACTTGGGTGAACTGAAGTACGGTAACCTCGAGCGTAAGGGCATTATGGGCTATGTGGACGAGAATATCGACTACGAAGACGGCGTGCAGGGCATGGTGCAACTGTTGCGTTACCAAAACCCTTCGCGTGTACTGAAAGTGATAAACGAAGCAGTTGAAGATCTGAACGAAAACATCTTGCCCAAAGATGTGAAGATTCATACCTTCTACGACCGCACCGAATTGGTCGACGCCACACTCAATACCATCTCGCATACGCTTTCATTCGGTATATTGTTGGTAATCGGTGTGCTGATTATCTTCCTCGGCAGTCCCAAAGGAGCCTTCTTGGCCACAGTCACTATTCCCGTATCGCTATTGATAGCTTTTATCTTGATGTGGCTGACCGATATCCCGGCCAACCTGCTCTCATTGGGGGCAATCGACTTCGGTATCATTGTCGACGGCACCATTGTGATGATGGAGACGATACTGAAAAAGCGAGAGGACGACCCCGATGCCCCGCTCACCGAGTCGAGCATTGCCAAGCGGGCGGCCGAAGTGGCCAAGCCCATCTTCTTCGCCACCCTCATTATTATTGTGGCTTATCTGCCCTTGTTCGCTTTCGACCGCGTGGAGCGCAAACTCTTTACCCCTATGGCTTTTACCTTGAGCTTTGCCTTGATAGGAGCCTTGGCTTCGGCATTGATATTGATTCCGGGTCTGGCCTTTGCCGTGTATAGGAAGCCGCAAAAGGTTTATCAAAATCGTTGGCTCGAGAAGCTGATTGAGATATACAAGCATCAAACCACCAAGATTATTGCCGCGCCCAAGAAGCTGATTGCTCCTGTGGCAGCCATTCTGCTTGCCGTGGTGGGACTTTCGGTATACGTTGGGAAAGACTTTTTGCCCGAATTGGACGAGGGTAGTATCTGGCTTCAGGTGCAATTGCCTCCGGGCATGTCGCTGGAGAAATCATCGGAGATGGCGACTACGCTTCGCGATAGCTTGAAGAAGTTTGACGAGGTAACTTACGTGATGACCCAAACGGGGCGCGACGACGAGGGGGTATGCCCCTTCTCTTTCTCTCACATTGAGGTAATGGTAGGATTGAAGCCCTACAAGACCTGGAAAGACGGGCGACGAAAGCAAGACCTGATTGACGATATGGCAGTCATGGTAGAGACGATGCCGGGCTACGGTGTGGGCTTCTCGCAACCCATTATCGACATGGTGATGGACCAGATTGCGGGGGCGCATAGCGACCTGGCATTGAAGATATACGGCGAGGATATGGCCGAGAGCCGCCGCATAGCCGAAGAGGTGATGGCGATTGTGGGCGGAGTGGACGGCGCGGCCGATGTGGGCATTATGGAAGAACCTTTCCTGCCTCAACTACAAATCGTAGCCGACCGCGACAAGATAGCCCAATACGGATTGAACGTGGCCGATGTGGCCGAACTGATTGAAGTAGCCATAGGCGGCAAGGCGGTCTCGCAGGTGTTTATCGATAGCCGCGTGTATGACGTGATTTGCCGCTACAACGACGACTCGCGCGATACGCCCGAAAAGATTGGAGCCTTGATGCTTACCTCGGCTTCGGGGGCGATGATACCCCTTTCGGCCGTGGCAGAGGTGAAGACTACCACAGGCCCGAGTATGATTTCACGCGAGATGAACCAACGCTTTACTACCGTCCGTATGAACCTGCGGGGGCGCGATCTGACCTCTTTCGTTAAGGAAGCCCAATCGAAGATAGAGCAGCAGATACAGTACGACCACACTAAGTTCCACTTCCATTGGGCAGGACAATTGGAGAACCAGCACCGGGCCTTTGGGCGGTTGGCTGTGATTATGCCCATTACCTTGGCCGTAATGTTCCTGCTCTTGTTCTTTACCTTCGGGAAATTCCGTCAGGCGGGTTTGCTTATCGGGATGTTGCCCTTGGCGGTGTTCGGCGGAGTACTGGCCTTGGTGTTACGCGGTATGACCTTCAATGTGTCGTCGGCCGTAGGCTTTATCGCCCTGTTCGGCGTCTTCATACAAAACGGAGTATTGATGATTTCGCATATCAACAACCTGCGCAAGCGGAGTGTAGAATTGAAAGAGGCAGTCATAGCCGGAGCCTCCCACCGATTGCGTCCGGTGATGATGACGGCCACCGTGGCCATCCTCGGCTTGCTGCCGGCTTCCATATCCACCGGTATCGGTTCCGATGTACAGCGTCCGCTGGCTACGGTTATCGTCTACGGCCTGTTGGGCGGCACCATACTCACGCTCTATGTGTTGCCGGCGTTGTATTATTTGTTGGAGAAGAAAAGCGATAAAAAGGTAGAAGCGGAATGATAATAAATTGTGATGCGGAGCATCGAAACCTTAGTAGCCGTGAACGTAAGTTCACGGTAGGAAAGCGAAATCAAGGAGAAGTCGCTTCGCGACGAAATCTAAAAATAAGATATCGTGGCTATAGCCACTCTGCTTTCTATATACTATCAAATCCGTGGACTTACGTCCACGGCTACTGAGATGTTGATGCTAACGCATCTATACTAAAACAATAAATCCAAATGAAACATATCAAACCAATCATAATAACAACCTTCTGTGCCTTGACACTCATTGCGCAAGCACAGGAAAAGCGCGTACTCACCTTTAGTGAATACATGGATAATGTCAAGAACTCCAATATCGAGTATTTGGCCGAGAAGTACAATGTAGATATAGCCGAGGCCAATGTGAAGGCCGCCAAGGTTTTCCCCGACCCCGAACTGTCGGTCAGTTATGCCAATAATCAGGATTGGAGCATGGAGATGGGCTATGCCATCGATGCCGAACTAAGCTATACCCTGGAGTTGGGCGGAAAGCGGAAAGCGAGGGTAGGGGTGGCTCAAAGTGAAAGAGAGATAACCCAAGCGCTGGTGGAAGATTACTTCCGCAACCTGCATGCCGATGCTACCATAGCTTATCTTTCGGCAATCAAACAAAACAAATTGTATGAAATAGAGAAAGCATCCTATCGGCAGATGTATGAATTGGCACAAGCCGACAGCCTGCGCTTTATGTTGGGCGACATTATGGAGGTGGATGCCCTTCAATCGAAGCTGGAAGCAGCCTCCATGCTCAACGACGTACATTCGAGCGAAGGCGATTTGAACGAAATATTAGTAGAACTTTTATTATTCCAAGGGAGTAAGGAGATGCAGTTGCCCGACTCCGTGGCGGGGACACTGAACTATGCGAAACGCGAATTTGACTTGCCCTTGCTGGTGTCGATAGCGCAAGACAACCGCGCCGATTTACAGGCTGCGCTTAAATCCAAGGATTTGTCGCAAAGCAATCTGCGATTGGCCAAAGCCAACCGGGCCATCGATTTGGGATTGAGCATCGGCGGCGGCTACTCGTCGGAAGTGAGGAACGAAATAGCCCCTGCTCCTGCCTTCAAAAGCATTTCGGCCGGCATCAGTATCCCCTTGAAGTTTTCCAATACCAACAAAGGCGAAGTGCGGGCGGCTCAATTGGCTGCCGTGCAATGCGAGATGCTGTACGAAGCTGCCGAGTTACAAATCAGTTCGGAGGTGATGCAAGCCTACAATAAATACCTTGTGGAATGTCGCAAAGCCGAGCAGTTCAATACCGGCCTGATGAAGGATGCGGAAGCTATCTTCCAAAAGAAAGTGTACAGTTATGAGCGGGGCGAGACCGGCATATTGGAAGTGCTGAATGCACAGCGCACCTACAATGACATCCAACAAAGTTATACCGAAACACTTTACGAGTGCGCCGTAGCTTTAATTGAGCTGGAACGAGCTTGTGGGACAACTCTCTAAATATTTCGGATGAAACTATCGAGATCTTCGGCTTCGCTTAATCCTATCTTCTTTCTTAACCGATAACGATGGGTATTAACCGAGGCCGGAGTGATATGAAGAAGCTGTGCTATTTGTTTGGTTGTCATTCCCATTTTGAAGTAGGCACAGATCTTCAGGTTGTCTTCAGTTAGCTCGTTGCAGATGTTTTTTAGTTTATCGAAAAAACTGGGATGGACTTTTTCAAAGTGAGCCTTAAAGTCTTCCCATTCCTGATCGATATTAAAG
>DAIREI010000108.1:0-5706 GCA_036795675.1 Bacteroidales bacterium | reverse complement strand
TATTATCCGATAAAGACAGGAACGGACTATTATTAAAAGACATCATATCATGAAAGGAATTATTCTTGCCGGCGGAAGTGCCACCCGCTTATATCCCTTATCGAAGGCCATATCGAAGCAGATAATGCCTGTGTACGACAAACCGATGATTTACTATTCGTTGTCGGCGCTGATGCTTGCCCGTGTGCGCGAAGTGTTGATCATCTCTACGCCCCGCGATTTACCCATGTTCAGGGAGCTGTTGGGGACGGGCGAACAACTGGGTATGCGCATCGAATACAAAGTGCAGGAGGTACCCAACGGCCTGGCTCAGGCTTTTGTGCTGGGCGAAGAATTCATTGCCGGCGACCGCGCTTGCTTGGTGTTGGGCGATAATATATTTTACGGACAAGGCTTTCGCGCCATATTGGCGGCAGCTCAAGAGATAGAAAGCGGCGCCTGCATCTTTGGCTACATGGTGAAAGACCCTCGCGCTTACGGCGTGGTAGAGTTTGACGAGCAAGGCAAAGTGCTTTCGTTGGAAGAGAAGCCGCAACAGCCCAAATCTAATTATGCAGTTCCCGGATTGTACTTCTACGATGATACCGTAGTAGAACGCGCCAAAGCGCTCAAACCCTCCGCACGAGGCGAATATGAGATAACCGACCTGAACCGTACCTATCTAGACGAAGGTAAACTTAAGGTTGAACTCTTAGGCCGCGGCTTTGCCTGGTTGGATACAGGCAATAGCAACAGCCTGCTCAATGCTTCCAACTTTGTAGCTACCATCCAGAACCGGCAAGGCTTTTATATCTCGTGTATTGAAGAGATAGCCTGGCGCAACGGATGGATAACGACAGAGCAACTGCATGATTTAGGGAAAGCAATGGACAAGACCGAGTATGGGCAATACCTTTTGTCGTTGAATTAAATCACTTGTCCACGAATTACACTAATTAGCACAAATTTTATTAGCCCCCCGAAGGGGGCTTTAGGAGCAAAACAGGAATGATAAAAAGAAATTCGTGTCAATTCGTGTAATTCGTGGACAAATAAATAAAGAATATGAGCTATTTAGTTACTGGCGGCGCCGGATTTATCGGAGCCAACTTTGTAAAGTATTTATTGAAGAAGTATAAAGATATACAGGTGATTGTATTGGACGACCTCACCTACGCAGGTAATCTGGGAACGCTGAAAGACGACCTGGAAGACCCACGGCTGGTGTTTGTGAAAGGCAACATCACAGACCCCGGGGTAGTGAACCGTATATTCGATGAATATCCCATTAATTATGTGGTGAACTTTGCTGCAGAAAGCCATGTAGACCGGAGCATAGAGAATCCGCAAGTCTTCTTAGAAACCAACATCCTGGGAACTCAAAACTTGCTGGATGCGGCCAAGAAACATTGGTCGACCGGGAAAGACGAGAAAGGGTATCCTATATATAAGGAAGGCGTGAAGTACCTGCAAGTGTCGACCGACGAGGTATATGGTAGCCTGGGCGAGACCGGCTTCTTTACCGAAGAAACTCCGCTCGACCCGCGAAGCCCATACAGCGCCTCGAAAACCGGGGCGGACCTGATAGTGAAAGCCTACGGCGATACCTACAAGATGCCCGTAAACATTACCCGTTGCTCCAACAACTACGGCCCCTACCATTTCCCCGAGAAGTTGATACCGCTGATAATTAAGAATATCCTCGAAGGAAAGAAGCTTCCTGTATATGGCGACGGCAGTAATGTGCGCGATTGGCTGTATGTAGAAGACCATTGCAAAGCTATCGACCTGGTGCTGAATAAAGGTCGGGTAGGAGAGGTTTACAATATAGGAGGACATAATGAAAAGAAGAACATCAACATAGTAAAACTGACTATTGCCACTATCCGTACCATGCTGGAAGAGCATCCTCAATACCGCAGTGCATTGAAGAAAGAAGGTAACGACATCTCGTGGATCAACGACGACCTGATTACCTACGTAGCCGACCGCCTGGGGCATGACCACCGCTACGCTATCGATCCTGCCAAGATCACCGGCGAATTGGGCTGGTATCCCGAAACCTGCTTTGAAGAAGGTATAGAAAAGACTATTCGATGGTATTTAGAGAATCAGGAGTGGGTGGAGGAAGTCACTTCGGGCGACTATCAGAAGTATTATGAGCAGATGTACGGAAACCGATAGTTGGTTATGCGCTTTTCTTTTCTTACCTTTGCACCTCATTTAAGAGAGAATGGATAAGTTAAATATCATTACCGATCCTGTAAAGAACGAGTTGGATGTATTCCAGACTCAATTTAAGAAAGCCTTATCAGGGCATTCGCCCGACTATCAATATATGATTGATTATATTGCAGGTACGAACGGAAAACATATCCGTCCGATACTGCTGCTATTATCGGCCAAACTTTGCGGAGAGATTAACCAACGTACCATAGACTATACCGTTATCCTCGAATTGCTTCACACCTCAACACTTATTCACGACGATGTGGTCGACAATACGCTCGAACGCCGGGGGCAACAATCGGTCAATGCCAAATACGATAATAAAACGGCTGTTTTGTTGGGCGATTATGTCCTTTCGCAGGCTATCCTTCACGGGGTATCGACACGCAATATGACCGTACTCGATCTGCTTAGTCAATTGGCGCAAAATCTGGTAGAAGGAGAGCTTAGCCAATTGGTTACGGCCAAAAGTCCAGCCATAGACGAGGGACGCTACTTCGAAATTATCTATAAGAAAACAGCTTTGCTTCTTTCTTCCTGTACCGAAATGGGAGCCATATCGGTTGATGCCGACGCGGAGGTAGTGGATTTGCTTCGCCATATCGGTGTGAACATAGGGCTTATGTTTCAGATGAAAGACGACACTTTCGACTACTTCGACCAAGGCGATATAGGCAAACCCACAGGTAACGATATACGCGAAGGCAAAATAACGCTACCGCTTATCCATGCACTCAAGGTTGCTCCCGAGGCCGTAAGAAAACCTTATGAAGAGATGATTGATAATTGGGACTTTACCCAAGATAATATACTCAAACTTACCTCATTTGCCAAGGAATACGGAGGCATAGAATACACCTACTCCAAAATGAATGAGTTGCGAGACAAAACATTGGTGTTGTTGGCTTATTTCCCCGAATCGGAGGTAAAGACCGCCTTTATCGAACTGATTGATTATATTATAGAAAGAAACAAGTAAGTTCAGTTATCAGTTATCAGTTGTTCACTGTTCACTGTTTCTCCCCGTATTCCCAATCCAATTCATCGTAATTGAGGTCGTCATCATCATCTCCTTCTTCTTCAATTGAGTAGTCGTAGTCGTCATCGAGGTCTACCATACGCACGTCCATGGGTTTCTGTACGATGCTCTCCGTGTTTTGAAACTTCGGGTCATTCAGTTCCTTCCACAGCAAGTCTTTCAACGCCACTATGCCTTTGTGCGTGATGGATGAGATGAAGATATGAGGAATGTCTTCGGGCAAGTCCGGTTCTATTTCCTGTTCCAGTTCTTCGTCGAGCATGTCGGACTTGGAAATGGCCAATACCCGTTGCTTGTCTAATAATTCGGGATTGTACAACGTGAGTTCGTTCAATAGAACTTCGTATTCTTTGCGTATGTCGTCCGAGTCGGCAGGAACAAGGAACAGCAGCAGCGAGTTTCGCTCAATATGACGCAGGAAGCGCAGCCCCAATCCTTTGCCCTCGCTGGCGCCTTCGATAATGCCCGGTATGTCGGCCATTACAAAAGAGTGTGTACCGCGAACGTCTACAATACCCAGACTCGGTTCGAGTGTAGTAAAGGGATAGTTGGCGATCTTGGGCTTGGCAGCCGACACTACCGATAGCAAGGTCGACTTGCCTGCATTGGGAAATCCTACCAAACCCACATCGGCCAGCAGTTTGAGTTGCAGTATAACCCGCCGTTCCTGGTAAGGCTCGCCGGGCTGGGAGTACTTGGGCGCCTGGTTGGTTGCCGATTTGAAGTGGTTGTTGCCTTTGCCGCCCCGGCCGCCTTTCAGTAATACAACTTCTTGTTTGTCATAGCTGATGTCGCAAATGAACTCGCCGGTGTCGCCGTCGAAGACTACGGTTCCCAAGGGTACTTCTATTACTTTGTCGTCACCCGCTTTACCGGTACTCAGTCGTCCGCCACCGCTTTCGCCATGGCCGGCCAAGATGTGCCGTTCGTATTTGAGGTGCAAAAGTGTCCAGTAATTGCGGTTGCCGCGAAGGATTACATCGCCGCCATCGCCGCCATCGCCGCCATCAGGGCCTCCAAAGGGGATGTATTTTTCACGTCGGAAGTGGGTAGATCCTCTGCCGCCCTTACCCGAGCGACAGTATATTTTTATATAATCAACGAAGTTTGATTCAGCCATGTATTTTTTTTATCCTTTCAATTGCAAGCGGTTGATAGCTTCGGTAATGCTCTCGAAGACTTCTTCTATCAAGTCGTTACCTTGTATCTTATACAGCTTGCCTTTCTTTTTATAATAATCTATCAGTGGTTCGGTTTGTGTTTTATAAACTTCTAAGCGCTCTTTAATGGTATCGATGGTGTCGTCGTTTCGCCTGTATTGCTCTCCGCGCTTTAAGAGCCGTTGTATCAGTACTTTTTCATCAACGCTCAGGTGTAATACCGTAGCGATAAAGGAGTCTCGTTCTCTCAACAGTTCGTCGAGCGCCTCTCCCTGATTAAGCGTGCGGGGATAACCATCGAAAAGGAAGCCTTTCTCATTGCGATGTTTATTAAGAACGTCGGCAAGCATGTTTATCACCAAATCATCGGGTACCAGGTGTCCTTGCGAAATATATTTATGGGCAGTGATTCCCAAAGGCGTTTTATTTGCTATTTCTTCGCGCAATATCTCACCTGTTGAAATATGGAATAAGCCATATTTCTTAATAATCAATTCGCTTTGTGTTCCCTTACCTGAGCCGGGAGCGCCGAAAATAACGATATTAAGCATTGCTTCCTAACTTTATTTTTTAGTTCTTTACTTTATAAATATCCTTCAGGTTCCGGCCATGTCCGTCGTAATCCAACCCATAACCGACAATAAAGTCGTTGGGTATTTCTTTCACTACGTAATCGGGCTTGATGTTTAACTGCAATGCATTGGGTTTGAACAATAAGGTGGCAATCCGTATCGATGCCGGGTTGTCTTTCTTCAGCATCTCCAGCAGTTGAGCCATGGTATGGCCCGTATCAATAATATCCTCCACCAACACCACATTACGGTCTTTTATATCTTCTATTAATCCTTGTATTATTTTTACTGCGTTGCCCCTGTCTGTTCCGGCATACGATTGCAAACGAACGAACGTAATCTCGCAAGGATGATTGAAGCGGCTTATCAACTCCGAAGCAAACATAAAGGCGCCGTTCAATACCACCACAAAGAGCGGTTCTTGATTGGACAACTCATCGTTTATTTGTTCGGCTATGCGAACGATTTCTTTCTCAATTATCTCTTGAGGAATGAACAGCTCAAACTCTTTATCCTTAAGTTTAATGGAACTCATACTTGCAACGGATAATTTATAAAGGAACAAAAGTAGTAATTTTTTTCGGAATTGTCGTTTTTAATGAGTAAGGTTTTTAAATAAGAGGGCGTGTCAAAAGTCTGTTATTTCGGTTTTCTGCCCCCAACCCCCTAAAGGGGGCTATTGAGTCTATGCAACTTTAGAAGTCCTCTTCAGGGGAATACGTAGTAT
>DAIREI010000107.1:0-5823 GCA_036795675.1 Bacteroidales bacterium | reverse complement strand
TTATATTTTGGGATGGATGGTGACTTTTTCTTTTCGGCTAATTCATTCTATGGGGGTTTGCCTTCTTTAATTACCATCGAGTCTTGCGGCGATACAGAACTTATGATGATTTCCAAACAAGATTTTATGAATTTGTGCTATCATTCGGTCGGATTTGCCAATTGGGCGCTCGATAATGCATTAGGGCAATTATGGAGTTTAGAAGTGAAAAGCACCCTTATCGCAGGGGATGCCTACGACCGCTATTATTCGTTAGTGAAGAAAAGACCGGAAATTCTGCAAAAGGTGCCATTGAAAACCATTGCTTCTTACCTGGGTATTACAAAACACTCTCTGAGCCGTCTGCGAAATCCTAAATATAGGAATGATGCAGATTCATCATCGGCTAAAAACTGATATTCTCTTCGGTTCAGCTCATTCTATCTTTTTTATTCGAGTTATTGGTTGCCAAATGATAACAAATTCGGGTCTTAAGATCGAAGTTGCCATTTGACAACCCGTCTTTCTTTTGAATAAGGAACTTTATCCTTTACTTTGTCTCAGCATTTTTTTAATTATCACGAACTCAAATATTATTAATTAATTTACTTAAAGACTATGAGACGATTGTTACTTCGTGTAATACATGAAAATCGAGTACTCCTCTTGCTACTCGTCAGTGTGATGCTGTTTCCAACAGTATTTGCATCCATGGGACCTGAAAATCCAATGCGCACACTTCCCATCAGTAAGCCTCTGTTGGCCACCTCTTCAAACGCCACGCTGTATGGGAATGTAATATCCGCTGCTTCCTGGACCACCACGAATAGACCCTTTGGGATTTATAATATAGGGGCAGACGGAGAATATTCTGAAGTGTTCACACACACTGGGCTGAATGGACAGGCAGGTGTTTACATCGATGGCAAGTACTATGTCAGCAATGCTTTCGAGATGTATGGAATGCTAATGTCGCTCGGCATATCGGTGTATGATGTGGAAAGCGGCTCTTTCGAGCAGTCTATCCCATTATCTACTCAATGGATTAACTATGCTTTTAATTATGCTTACGACCGTATAAACGAAATCGTTTATGCGATTACCTATAACAGCTATAAAAGCGGATACGTGCTTAATACATTCGATCCTGTAAGCGGGTCGTACACGCCCCTATGCAATCTGGCAAGCTATTATTTTTGCCTTGCCATAGACGGAGAGTCAAACCTTTATGGCATCAACAGTTTGGGAGACGTATATGTTATAGATACGGAAACAGGAAGTGCGGGCGAAGCAATAGCTTCAACCGGCTTCACCCCGGCTTATTCGCAATCGGCCACATGGAGCCCGCGTGACAAAAAAATCTTGTGGGCTGCATACAATAACACTGAAAGCAAGCTTATTGCTATAGACCCAAAAACCGGATCGGTAGAAGACGTATGTGAATTTCCCAAGCTGGAAATAATAGGGTTTTATACCACCGACTCGATGGCTGATGACAACGCGCCCGCGGCGCCTCAAGATTTGGAGGTTTCATACACATCCCCGGGTAGCAACCAGGCGGTTGTATCTTGCAAAGTGCCATCTGAAACCGTGAATGGCAATACCCTAACCGGAGATCTTACGATTTCTGTCATAGTAGATAAAGAATTAGCGGCTTCCGCCACTGTGCAGCCCGGGCAGGATTATAGCAACACGATAGAGATTGCCGATGGCAAGCACAAAATAGTAGTTTACTTTACCAACGAGGTTGGCGATGGCATTCCGGCACAGCTATGGACTTTTGCGGGATTCGATGTTCCGGTAGCCGTTGGAGACCTGGCTTATACCCTAAGCCCAGACGGTCTGTTGTCACTTACTTGGTCTGCTCCCGCCAGAGGGGAGAACGACGGAACGCTCGCCCCTCTCAGCTATATTGTTTATCGCAATGATGAAGAGGTGGCGCAAGGCCTTGCCGTAACCCAATTCGAGGAAACTTTACCCAATACGCTGTCTCTGTATACTTATCAAGTTGTACCGATGGCTGGAGAAAAAAGAGGTCCTGCTACTGCTACGGAAAGGTTCGCTTTCGGCGACCATCTTGCCCTTCCTTACACGCAAACTTTTGCCGATGCCGACGAATACGCTTTCTTTACGGCGATCGATGCTAATGAGGATAATAACACCTGGAGGCATGACTCGTATGTAAAAACAGCCAAATACCAGAGCCAATACGGCGGGGGAGCTGCCGATGATTATTTTGCCACCCCGAAATTGATTCTTGAGGCCGGCAAGGTATACTCGTTCCAATTCGAGACTTTTGCTGATGCCGTAAGTAATCCGGAAAAACTCGCCGTTGTTGTGGCTGATGAGCTT
Organism: Bacteroidales bacterium; assembly: GCA_036795675.1. Classification (GTDB taxonomy): domain Bacteria; phylum Bacteroidota; class Bacteroidia; order Bacteroidales; family Azobacteroidaceae; genus Azobacteroides. The sequence continues at coordinate 3,492 of DAIREI010000107.1, read as the reverse complement.
ACAGAGCAAGCTATGCGGGAAGCGGATGTAATAATGGAGACCACAGATATCAATACAACTCGGAAATTCATAGAGTTGCTCTATGTCCCCGAAACTACAGGCGCTTACTACTTGGCTTTCCATTGCACAACCCCGGCCAATGCCTGGACGGTGAACGTTACGAATATAGTTATCGAAGATTTCGGAAACTCTCAGGCTCCCAAAATAATCGAAGACCTATCAGTCCTGCTTGAAGGAAACGGAAGCTTGACTGCGCATCTCTCTTTTACGGCTCCAAGCACTGATTTCAACGACAACGCCATTACCGCATTGAGCAGTATAGAGATTTTAAGGGATAATGTAGTCATAAAAACGTTCGACAATCCATCGCCCGGCGATGAGCTGGAATATACCGACGAAGTGCCATCGCTTGATTATTATACCTATACCGTGCTTTCATACAACGACTATGGCCACGGAGTGCCGTTCCATAAAAGGGTATATGTGAGCCCCTCTTTCATGCCCTACTTCCTGCCGTTGAAAACGCAAAGCGACTTTGATAAGCTAACAATCCTCGACACTAACAATGACACAGATACATGGGAATACAGCAGCGAGCATCAGGCCTTGGGTTTTATTCACAAGAACAAAACAATCTATAGCAACGATTGGGCTCTTACCCCCTTGATTGAAATGGGAGTTGAAACGATGATAGAAATCCAGTTTGATGCCAAAACATTGACTGGAGATAAGGTGCTGTGCGTGGTATTCGCCAACGATGAGCGTACCCAGACGATCAACTATACCGTGGTAAGAGAAGAAGAAATGGAAACATTCAGCGCTTATTTCCAGGTTCCTTCCGCCGGATACTATTCAGTAGGGTTTTATGCCGAATTTACGCCCAATAGCGATGTTGAGCTTTATATTAATAACATCAAAGTGATTGCCGGCCCGAGCAAATTGGCCCCGGGGCCTGTCTCGAGCCTTACGATGAAAGCCGCCGACGAAGGAGAATTGAAAGCTACCCTCAACTTTTGGATGCCCTATAATACCTTGGGAGGTGAGAGCCTTTCGGGCAAAATGATAGGTGTTGACATTTATAACCGCGAGAACACCTGGATAGGGACAATAGCTAACCTAACCTCAGGAAGCGCGGTGGAAATAGAAGTTCCGGCCCTGCAAGGCATAAATAACTTTACGGTGATAACAAAAAATGAAGCCGGAAGCGGAGGGCGTGCTTCTATAGCCGGTTTCTGCGGGATTGACATTCCTTTCCGGGTAGACAATCTGGCCGGGCAGGCATCAAGCGATAATATGAGCTTGCGCCTTTTCTGGACAGCCCCCGATAGAGGCATGTACGACCAATGGTTCGATGCCTCGCAGGTCGTCTATCATATATATAGGAAGAATCCGGCAGATGGAGCGCTTGCTCTTCTTGGCGATACCAAAGAGCTCTTCTATGTAGTGGAAGTAGACGACGAAGTGCTGGCGGAATATCACTACGTAGTGACAGCCTCTACCGCGGCAGGCGAGAGTTTGCCGGTAGATATATCCCGAGTATTGGGGAAACCTTACGAATTGCCCTTCGCAGAAACATTGGCTCGTGGAGAAACCGCTACGTCGCCCTGGAAAATGAGGCCGCAATTCCCTACCTTTATATGGGAGATTATCGGCCAGGAGCCTTCGCTGGGAATGCAGACTGACGATGGAGGCTGCTTCATCCTGTATGATGAATATGAACGAATGGGGCAGTCGCAATTAACTATGCCTAAAGTAATGCTAAACGGAAACGACGATCCGTATCTCTCTTTCTCGATGTTCCATTATGCCAATGCGGCATCCTACGTCAGGATTCTCATTTCAACCGACGAATTGCAATATACCATACTTGGCGATGTTTTCACCGGCGACCTCGCTGATATGAAGAATGGCTGGGCGGAACACACGATAAGCCTAACGAATTATAAAGACGAACCCTGGGTTAGCATCGCTTTTGAAGGTACGCTCGGCAACGGGCCTCAGTCTCTATTGCTCGATAATATCAGCGTCGAAAACCGCAGCGGCAACGATGCAAGGCTGGTTTCTTTCAAGGGGCCTCAAAGCGCTAGAGCGGATGAGACGATTAGTCTGGTTGCCGAAGTAATGAATAATGGGAAGAATGCATTGAATTACGGTGTGGAGCTCTATCTGGACGATGTGGCTATCGATTCGAGAAGCCAAGGCACGGTGTCTTCGGGCGACCTGCGTTCTTTTATTTTCAACTATACGCCCCAAGAAGGGGATATAAACAGCGAACTGGTATTCAGCGTTAAAGTTATAGTAAAAGATGTGGAGGACGAAAACCCCCGAAACAATGAAGCAAGCGCTTCGGTGTTGGTCAAGAATCCCACCCTGCCGCCGGCTACTCACCTTGCCGGGGCAGTCTCAGAAACAGGAAAAGATGTTGAATTGAGCTGGGAGCACCATATCCCGGGCATCCGGGAGCAGGTGGCCGATAGCTTCGAGTCTTACGGAAGCTTTATCATAGATAAGATAGGCGATTACACCTTGATAGACAGCGATGGGCAGTTTACCGCCGGTATAAACTCTCAGACCGGGCCCATGTATTTTGAAAACGTGTACGAACCTATGGCGTTTATGGTATTCAATCCCACGGCCTGTGCCATAGATCTGAAAGAAGGGCCCTGGCTGGCGCCTCATTCAGGGTATCAGTACCTCATATCTTGGGTGTCTGTAGATGCGAACGGGATTGCCGAAAACGACGACTGGCTTATCTCCCCCCGTATTGCGGGAGGCGCCCAGCTGTCTTTTTGGGCCAACCAGCTTTCCAATGCCTCTACCGGGGAATCGTTTGAAATCCATTATTCATCAACGACCAATGCTCTGAATGCCTTTACTTTGCTGGAAGGAGTTACCCTTCGCGAAACCGAATGGACGGAGTATACATTCAATCTCCCCGCAGATGCCCACTATTTTGCCATCCGGCATACCGAATCGGAATTTGCATTGATGATTGATGATCTATCTTATACCGCCGACGACGGAACAAACGACCTTAAGCTGCAAGGATATAATATCTATCGCAATAATATCAAGCACAATAGCCAGCCGGTAGAAGAGGTGCAATTCTTAGACGATGAAATCAGCGAAAGCGGCACATATACTTATTATGTGACCACCTTGTACGACGAAGGCGAGTCGATCCCTTCCAATAAGGTGGCCATAGAGGTGGCGATAACCGCCATAAACGATATTCTTGCCGATGGCGCTCTGGTTTATGGCAGGTCGCATGCTATTGTGGTTAAAAATGCTGAGGGCAAAGCCATCCGGATATATTCGCTGGAAGGAAAGGCCATGCGCCAGGCTGAGGCAAATAGCAGTGAAGAAGTATATCCGGTCAATCCGGGAGTATATATTGTGACGGTAGACGGAATAGCAGCGGGTAAAATACTGGTAAAGCAATAAAGCAAGCCCTCTGTCTTAATTCTTCATAGAATTTGAAAACCCCTCCGG
>DAIREI010000106.1:0-5853 GCA_036795675.1 Bacteroidales bacterium | reverse complement strand
TCTATATAAGAAAGCCATTGGGGTGACTACCGGTATCCTCCCGTGGAACTTTCCATTCTTCCTCATCGCTCGCAAAGCTGCTCCGGCATTAGTTACAGGCAATACAATCGTTATCAAACCCAGCCAAGTTACTCCTTTGAATGCTTATGTGTTTGCCCAAATAGTAGATGAAGTAAAACTTCCCAAAGGGGTATTCAACATTGTTAACGGTAAAGGTTCGGTAGTGGGAAACGAATTGGCAGGCAACCCGAAAGTGGGCATGGTAAGCCTGACGGGAAGCGTAGAGGCCGGCGTATCGACCATGGCAGCCGCTTCGGCCAACGTAACCAAAGTATCGCTGGAATTGGGCGGGAAGGCTCCGGCAATAGTAATGCCTTGTGCCGATCTGGACTTGGCGGTGAAATCAATCATTGCATCGCGAGTAATCAATACCGGACAGGTATGTAATTGCTGCGAACGCGTGTATGTACATTCCGATGTAAAGGATGCTTTTATGGAAAAACTGCTTGTCGGTATGAAAGCCGTAAAGGTGGGCAATCCCAACGAAGTAGCCGACTTGGATATGGGGCCGCTGATTGATGCCAACGCCTTGAAATCGGTAGAAGACAAGGTAGCGAAAGCCATCAGCCAAGGCGCTAAGCTCGTCCTCGGAGGTAAGCGTATCGGAACAAAAGGCTACTTCTTCGAGCCGACCGTATTGACCGATTGTACACAGAAAATGGACATCATACAGAAAGAAACCTTTGGTCCGGTACTGCCCATCGTGGAGTTTACCGATGTGGAAGACGCCATCGCTTGGGCCAATGACTGCGAATACGGCCTTACTTCATCTATTTTCACCCAAAACTTGGATATGACATTCAAGCTGACCCGTGCGCTCAAGTTCGGCGAAACATACGTCAATCGCGAGAACTTTGAGGCTATGCAGGGCTTCCACGCCGGCTGGCGCAAATCGGGCATCGGCGGTGCTGACGGTAAGCACGGCTTGGAGGAATACCTCCAGACTCAAATGGTTTATCTGGAAACTAAAGGCTAAGACATGAAGGTCGGCCTGTTTATACCTTGCTATGTAAACGCCATCTATCCCGATGTGGGCGTTGCATGTTATAAGTTGTTGGACTATTACGGAGTGGATATTGAATATCCGCTCCGTCAAACCTGCTGCGGACAACCGATGGCGAATGCCGGCTTTGAAGAAAAGGCCAAAGGCTTGTTAGACGAGTTCGATAATCTTTTTCTCGGATACGATTATGTAGTTGGTCCCTCGGCAAGCTGCGTATCTTTTGTAAAGACTCAACATCAATGCCAATGCCGGTTGAAAATTTACGAAATCTGCGAGTTTCTGCACGATGTTTTGAAGGTGGACGATGTGCCCGGCGTATTTCCCCACAAGGTGAGTGTGCATAACAGTTGTCACGGAGTGCGTGAGCTGCGCCTCTCTTCGGCGAGCGAGTTAAACATTCCCCGTTATTCCAAAATAAAGGATTTGCTTGCGTTGGTGAAAGAGGTAGAAGTATTTGAACCTGACCGAGTGGATGAATGCTGTGGTTTCGGGGGGATGTTTGCCATTGAAGAAGAAGCCGTTTCCTGCCGCATGGGACAAGATAAATTGAAACGTCATGCCGCTACCGGAGCCGAATACATCACCGGGCCTGACAGTTCTTGCCTGATGCACATGCAGGGGATAGTAGAGAGGGAGAAACTTCCCATACGGTTTATTCATGTTGTTGAAATATTAGCTGCCGGATTATGAGTACCAAACACGCCAAAGCAGCCGAAAAGTTCCTTGCCGATAAAGTGCAATCGGAATGGCACGACGAAACCTTGTGGATTGTAAGGGAAAAGCGCGATGGGATGGCCATGGATATCCCCGAATGGGAAATGCTGCGTAACTTGGCCGCCGAGATAAAGATGCACACCGTAAGCCACCTGGATACTTACCTTACCCGCTTTGCCGAAAAGGCCGAAGCCAACGGGGCGACGGTTCATTGGGCGAAAGACGCACAAGAGCATAATGAGATTGTATATAAACTCCTGCATAAGCATAAGGTAAAGAAGCTGGTGAAAAGCAAGTCCATGCTTACCGAGGAGTGCCACATGAATCCTTTCTTAATAGAGAAAGGGATAGAGGTGATTGAGAGTGATTTGGGCGAACGTATCTTGCAATTGAAAAATGAACCGCCCAGCCATATCGTGATGCCCGCCATCCACCTCACCCGCCAGGAAGTGGGTAAAGTATTTGAAGAAAATCTTCAAACCGAGAAGGATAACAGCGACCCCACTTATCTTACCTATCAAGCCCGCTTGAGTTTGCGCAACGACTTCCTTACCGCCGATGCTGCTATGACCGGCGCTAACTTCGGTGTGGCGGAAACCGGCGATGTGGTGGTTTGTACCAACGAGGGGAATGCCGATATGGGAACCTCCTTTCCGCCCCTGCATATCGTGTCGATGGGTATTGAAAAGCTCGTGCCCGATTACCGGTCGCTTGCCGTATTTACCCGTTTGCTGGCACGCTCGGCCACGGGGCAACCTTCCACCACTTACACTTCGCATTATCGCAGTCCACGTGCCGGTTGCGAAATGCATATCGTATTGATAGATAACGGACGTAGCGACACATTGGCCAATCACGACCATGTGCAGACCTTGAAGTGCATCCGCTGCGGTGCCTGCATGAACACCTGCCCCGTCTATCGCCGAAGCGGAGGCTATTCCTATACTTACTTCATCCCCGGTCCGATAGGCATTAACTTGGGGATGCTTCGCTCGCCCGAGGAGTATTATGATAATGTATCGGCCTGCTCGCTTTGCTACTCTTGCAACAATGTTTGTCCCGTAAAAATAAACCTCGCCGACCAGATATATATATGGCGTCAGAAGTTAGACGGGATTCACAAGGCCGACCCGGTGAAGAAGGCCATGTCCGCAGGGATGAAGTACCTCTTCGGACATTCCTCACTCTATAATACCGCCTTAAAGTTTGCGCCGATTGTAAACCGGATGCCCCGCTTTCTTGTTTATAATAATCTCAATGCGTGGGGTAAAGGACGCGAATTGCCCACATTTGCCAAGCATTCGTTTACAGCACTATGGAAGAAAGGATTAGTGAATAACAAATCAAACGAAAACAAGAAATCATCGTGAACACTAAAGAAAACATACTAAGTCGTATCCGGGCAAATAAGCAAGGAAACTATGAGATGCCGGACTATAACCTCCAATTCATGCAGTTTGAGGATAAGACGGCTCAGTTCATGGAAGTTATTAGCCAAGTGGGCGGTAGTGCGGAAGAGCTAAAGAAAGGAGAAGACCTGAATGCGCTTATTCGCTCGCTTTATCCCGAGGCCAAGACCATTGCCTCTGCGCTTCCGGAAATCACGCTGGCCACCATCAATCCCGACACGGTAGCGACTCCTTATGAGTTAAACGGTACCGACTTGGCTGTTATACAAGGCGAGATAGGCGTGGCTGAAAACGGCTGCGTATGGATACCCCAAAATGTGAAAGAGCGAGCTGTCTACTTCATTTCCGAATACCTCGTCATCCTATTAAATAAGGAACGCCTTGTTAATACCATGCACGAAGCGTATAAGCAGATTGCATTTAATGACTACGGATACGGTGTTTTCATCTCCGGCCCATCCAAGACGGCCGATATAGAGCAGGCATTGGTAGTAGGGGCACATGGCGCCCGGGGTGTAACGGTTATTCTGACTTAGCCTATGTCCTTATCCCAATTATTCCGCAATATTGCCCCCTTCGTAAAGCCTTACAAATGGCTGGTCGTGCTTACACTCCTGCTTACATTGGTAGGGTCGTTTGCTGCGCAGGTCAATGCCTGGGTGCTGCGCTACACCGTAGATGAGATTGACGGGCTGTTGCGGGCACACAAAGGGTTGCAAGAGGGGATGGAAATCCTTATCACTATTACGGTTATCTTGTTGGGCAAGGAGATTGTTAATGCTTTTATACAATACGGACAGAAATTCTTCGGCGAGAAACTGCGCATCTACGTCTCGCGCGACCTCGCACAGGCTGTTATCGAAAAAGTGCTGACCTATCGGCTGGCTTTCTTTACTACAGGAGGGAACCAATCGGGAAAACTGCAAACACGTATCGACCGAGGGATAGAAAGCTTGAGTCGGCTCGTGCAGAACTTTTTTATAGATATTCTTCCCCTGCTCGCAAGCTCTGTCGTGGCTTTGGCTATGATGTTCAATGCCAACTTCTATGTCGGTTTCGTCGGGCTATGCATTGTGCCCATTTATTTCTTTGTCAGCACGCAACAAGCGAAGAAACTGAAAGGGACACGCCGTAACATCAAAGACCTGCGCGAAACCAAAAGCCAGGGAATCCTCAGTATATTCGATTCGATAACGGTCATCAAGTCCTTCACCAGCGAGGAGCGCGAGGCCGAAAAACAATTGGTGCTTCAAAATGACCTTACTGCGGCTCAGATGAAGACCCGTCGCATCGGTTTCTTGTACGATGGCTTGAAAAGTTTTATCGAGCAAATAGGCGTAGTGATTATCATCATCCTTACCGCCTATCTGGTACTGACGGGGAAAATGACGATAGGGGCGATCATGTTTCATATCTTGCTCTTCAACAATGTAACAGCGCCCATACGCCAACTCCACCGCATATACGACCAGATGAACGATGCGCTGATCTATTCTGAGAGCTTCTTCGATACGCTCAATGCCGACGATCAGCGGGAGCAGTCGGGCGAATATCATCCCGAAAAGATTCAAGGCCATTTCAAGGTGCAGCATGTGGACTTCACTTATCCCGACAACCTGGAGCCGACGCTTCAGGATATTATCATGGATATCAAGCCCGGGCAGATAACGGCGCTCGTGGGGCTTTCGGGTGCAGGCAAAAGCACGTTGATAAACCTATTAGACAAGTTCTATCATCCCGACTCGGGCGAGATTATGCTCGACGGGATCTCTTTGGAAGATTATGATACCGACTACTTGCGCGATAACATCGGCCTCGTCCTTCAGAAAAACCATATCTTCAACGGCACTATTGCGGAAAATATCCGCTACGGCAACCCCGAGGCGACGATGGAGCAAATAGAAGATGCCGCCCGCAAATCTTATCTTCACGACCAGATAATAACCATGCCCGACGGCTACGATACTTCGGCCATGAAACTTTCTGGCGGTCAGCAGCAGAAGGTGGCTATTGCCCGTATGTTCCTGAAAAATCCGCCCATCCTCTTCCTCGATGAACCTACGGCAAGCTTAGACGCTATCTCTACCGAGCAGATTAAGAACAGTATCGATGCCATCAAGAAAAACCGCACGGTTATCATCTCTCACAGCATTTCGCAGATTATCGACTCGGATATGATTTATGTGATGCAGAAAGGACGTATCGCCGAGCATGGCACACATGATAAACTCTACCATGCTGATGGAGTCTATAAAAGCATTTTCGATGCCATGGCAAGAAGCCTTAATATCGACAAAATCTCCAAAACGCTGGCCGAAGAGGAGGACGATAATTGATTATTTAGGAGAAAAGTGTAGTAATTGCTTGCTTTTTCTTGGAAAAAAGTGTAGTTTTGTGGCGATATTTCTTAGAGAAAAGTGTAATTTTAGTCATCAAAAATCGGGAGAAAAATGTACAGAACAAAGATTAATGAATTGATAAAGTGGAAGTTATTGAGAAAAAGAAAACCGCTCGTGTTTCTTGGAGCAAGGCAGGTTGGCAAGACTTGGTTGATTCAAGAATTTGGTAAAACGGCATACAAACAAATGGCCTATGTCAATTTTGAACATCCCAATGCCCCCAAAGATCTATTTGAGATTGATTTTGATATAGATAGAATAATCACGG
>DAIREI010000105.1:0-5922 GCA_036795675.1 Bacteroidales bacterium | reverse complement strand
ATAATTTTATGCCCGAATTTCTACGGCCCAAACGGGATATAGAAGGTGAGTCGGCCAAGGCGAAAGCGTTATTTAACAAAGAAGAAAAGGGTGTGGAGATGCCGTATTGGGGAGCCAATTATTTGGGGTATATTAATGACAAGTAAAGATGTGCCGATTAATCATTCCGGAGGAATGTAAGCTCGGTAGAAAAACAGTCAAGTTTCATTTTGGCATGCCGTAGGTATGCTACAAACAATCGATAGTGTTGCATACCTATGGTATGCTTCTCTCAACTAAAACTCGTCTTTTCTACCGAGCTTTTATCCCTAACGGGATAACTCGGATATAGCATAGAATACTTCTATTTAAAGAACGCCCGGATTATATCCATACCGTTGGCGTAGATGAGTAGCCCGAAGAGGATAATCATCCCCGCTACCTGGGCGTACTCCATAAATTTTTCGTTGGGCGTGCGACGGGTAATCAACTCATAGAGCAGGAACATAACGTGGCCTCCGTCCAGTGCGGGGATGGGCAAGAGGTTCATCACCCCGAGGATGAGCGAGAGGAAGGCCGTCATCGACCAGAAAGCATACCAATCCCATTTGGGCGGGAATAAGGAGCCGATGGTGCCGAAGCCGCCAAGGCTTTGAGCGCCCTCTTTGGTGAAGATGAGTTTGAATTGTAGCACATAGAAAGAGAGCTTTCGCCAGCCGAATTCAAAGCCGGCAGGGATGGACTGAAAGAACCCAAAGTCGTTATGCTCAAATACATCGGGGGTCTTAGAAGAGAAGCCGATAAGTCCTTTCTCGTTTACGGGAACCTCAACGGTGGCTTTGGTAGAGCCGCGTTGATACTCTATCGCCACTTCGGCGTTTTTGTTCTTCTTCATCTCCGCCGCAATGGCGCTGAACGAACTCGTTTCGTTTCCGTTGACCGACAGTATTCTGTCACCCTCTTTCAATCCCGCCTTTTCGGCGCTCATTCCGGGAACGATGCTGTCGATAACAGCCGGAACAATATCTACGAAAGGACTTTGAGCCGCCAATATCCTGTTCTTAAAATCGTGTGGAATAGTAATGGTCACTTCCCTTCCATTGCGGTTTACGTCTACTTGCTCGGCATCGAGCACTTTGAACAAGTCGAGGTCGTCATATTTAGTCAGGGTTTTTCCATCGGCACGAAGGATAATATCGCCATCTTCAAAGCCAACGTCGCGAGCCGTGGAACTGAAATAGAGCGGAGTACTATCAAGCGGGACGTAGGTTTCGCCCCATTTGAATACCACCATCGAATAGATAATGAAGGCCAGAACAAAATTCATGAATACCCCGCCCACCATAATCAGCAGGCGTTGCCAAGCCGGTTTCGAGCGGAACTCGTAGGGCTGAGGCGGTTGCTTCATCTGTTCTTTATCCATGCTTTCGTCTATCATCCCCGATATTTTCACGTAGCCGCCCAAGGGCAACCAGCCGATGCCGTATTCGGTTTCGCTCCCTTTGGGTTTCCACTTAAACAGGGTAAAGCCGGGATTGAAAAAGAGGTAGAACTTCTCTACCCTCACCCCAAATAGTTTGGCAAAAAGGAAGTGCCCCATCTCGTGTACTATAACCAGGATGGAAAGGCTTACTATCAGTTGGGCTGCTCTTATAAGGATTGATTCCATAATTCTTCTTTTGTCTTTATTCTTGTCTGTTTGTCGGTTTCCACATAATCTTCGTATGTGGGTTCTTTAATGTAATCTACGGTCTGCATCACCTTTTCAATCACATCGCTCATCCCGAGAAAGGTGATTTGATCTTTCAGAAAGGCTTCTACTACTACCTCGTTGGCCGCGTTGAGGATGCAGGGCATATTACCGCCTTTATCGATGGCTTCGTAGGCAAAAGCCAGGTTGCGGAAACGCTCGGTATCGGGCGCTTCGAATGTGAGGTCTTTGGTAATGCTGAAATCTACACGGGGAAAGTCGGCTTGTAATCGTTCGGGGTAGCCCAGTGCATACTGTATGGGCATACGCATATCGGGCGCTCCCAGTTGAGCCTTTATCGAGCCGTCTTTGAACTGCACCATCGAGTGGATGATGGATTGCGGATGTACCAGCACCTCGATTTGATGAGGTTCGACACCGAACAGCCATTTGGCTTCAATCATCTCAAAGCCTTTGTTCATCAGCGAAGCCGAGTCGATGGTCACCTTAGCGCCCATCACCCAATTGGGGTGGCGCAGAGCCTCCTTGCTCGTTACTTTCTTCAGTTGTTCCAATGTATGATTGCGGAAAGGTCCTCCCGAGGCGGTGAGGTATATTTTCTCGATAGAGGTATAGTCTTCCCCTTGCAGGCATTGGAAGATGGCCGAGTGTTCCGAATCGACCGGGATAATCGCCGAGCGATGTTGACGGGCTAAGCGCGTGATGAGTTCGCCTGCTACTACCAGTGTTTCCTTATTGGCGAGGGCGATGGTTTTACCTGCTTTTACAGCCTCGATTGTCGGTTTCAGGCCTGAATATCCAACCAAGGCAGTCAATACAATATCCACGGGATGTGCCGAAGCCAGGCGGTCGATAGCCTCATTGCCCGACCACACCTTTACGGGAACATCGGATAAGGCCTCTTCTAGCTGCGGATAAAGCTCCTCGTTGGCAATGGCTACGGCATCGGCGCTAAACTCCTTAGCCTGGCCGGCAAGCAGTTCATATTGGTTATTGGCAGTAAGCGCATATACCTCGAAGCGGTCGGGGTGGCGGCGAATCACATCCAACGCCTGCGTGCCGATAGAGCCGGTAGAGCCTAAGATGGTTATTTGTCGTTTATGGATGTTATTTTGCATTAAAAAACTATATATTCCTCCGGGTCGATGGGATAACCTTTGTACCACAACTCGAAATGAAGGTGTGCGCCGGAAGAAAGGTTGCCCGTGTTGCCGGCCAAGGCGATGGCTTCTCCTGCCGCCACTTCGTCTCCTTGTCCTTTTAGCAACAACGAGTTGTGTTTATAAATCGAAACAAAGCCGGTAGGGTGTTGCAGTTGTATTACGTAACCGGCATTGGCGTCGAAGCCCGCAAAGATAACAATTCCTTTCATGGTAGCCAAGATGCTCTCTTTAGGGCTGGTGGCAATGTCGACCCCATAATGCTTCGTCTGCACATTGAAGTGGTCGGATATGATTCCCTTTACGGGGCGATAGAACATAATATCGTCGGGGATGGATTGCGAAGCCAGGTTTCGCGACAGGTTATAGCGTTCCTCTTCTTCGTAATTCGACAAGAAGTCCTCCACCTCTTCCGAGGGGGCGAAGTTAAATTCCGTGCTGCGGATAAGGGTGTCGATGTCGGGCACGGAATCAACCGTTACATCGCCCCGCATAATCTTATTTATATTGGTGAGATAAGTCGTTTGTATGTTAAGCGCCATTTCCAGCGAGTCGGTCTTGAGCGAATTCTCTATCATCTCCCTCCTTATTTCGGCATCTAAATAGCCCGGCAGGTAGTTGCGCATGGGCGTGGATATGATGACGATAGAAGTGAGAATAATAAGCAATGCAGCAAATCCCAACACATAAAGTGTTGCGGATAGCTTAGACAACTTAATGGAGAACACCGACTCCAGGTTATTCTCATTGATAACCGACAGGGTGTACTTAAACCGTACTCGCTGCCAAAATGATTTTTTATTCTTGCGCTTATCTGTCATTCGTTATTCAAACCTCAACTCATCGATAATCCGTTTGGCCTTGCCCCACTTCTCGATAATGTACAGGACGTAACGTATATCAACATTGATTGTCTTTTGTATATCGGCTTCGAAGGCAATGTCGCCGCTCATGGCTTCCCAGTTTCCGTCGAAAGCCAGACCGATTACCCTTCCCTTCCCGTCGAAGATGGGGCTACCGGAGTTTCCGCCTGTAATATCATTATTAGACAGGAAATTGACGTGCATTGTTCCGTCTTTATCGGCATAAGGCTTAAAGTCGCCCCGACGAAGTAATTGCAATATTTCGGGCTGTACATTAAATTCGGGATCGTCTTTCACGTATTTTTCAAAGATGCCTTTCGGGGTGGTATAGTAGTCGTACCAAGCGCCGTCGTAGGGTTCGTAGCCGCCTACGGTGCCGTAAGTAAGACGAAGTGTGAAGTTGGCATCCGAAGGATAATCTTTCTCGGGGTGCATCTCCATCAGTCCGGTCATAAACAGGCGCTCGCCTTTGTGAATGTCGAAATTAGCCTTCGTAAATTCTGTTCTGAAAGCCATCAACTTTTCCATCATGGACGATGCCAATTGATAAGCCGGGTCTTTCTTTATCTTGTCGGCCGCTTTCTTATCCTTCAATGTAGCTTTCAATTTGTCGGGATAGGGAATGACCGATTTCTTGAAGACATCGGCAGCGTATTTGTGGTAATCGCCTTTGTATTTCTTGTCAATCTCAGTATAAATGGCCGGAAGTCTGTTGGCCGGAAGGCGTTTCTTCACAATCTCAAGCATAGCTCCCAGCGTCTTCTTATCCAACTCGGGGCTATAGTTTTTGAAGAAATTATCGTATCTCATCTCCTCGTAAAGATTGGGTGATATAGGATTATCTTTGGCGTTGACCGCTTCGCTGAGCGAATAAGCAAGGAACAACATCTCGGCTCCCGATACGGCTTCTTGCAGGTAAGTCATATCCTTTCTTAAGTCTTTTGTTGAAGTATAGCCATTTTCTATCAAAGGCAAGGCTTCGCCATACTTGTCGTTCATCGCTTTGTTACGCGACAGCCAAGTTGAGAACTCTCTCTCCAAGGCTTGCTTGCGGGGGATGACTCCCATCTTTTCGATGCCGCGATTCATCCCTATCGAGTTCTTCCAATAGTTGGAGCTTCCGGCATATTTAGAAGAATACTTGATACGGGTTTCGGCATCTTCGCGCATGGCTTCCTGCCAGATGACCTGTTTTATACCACGCACTTCGATGCGAGGCGCGTTGGAGCTGTTCATCCGCTGCTCTACTCCCCATGATGACAGGTAGCGTACGGTACTGCCGGGGAATCCCATTATCATAGCAAACGAATTATCTTCGTAACCATTGATGGAGATGGGCGCCACATAAGGAGGATTATAGGGTCGGTTTTCGGGTGCATAGTCGGCCGGCTCGTTGTTGCTGTTGGCATACACGCGAAATACGCTGAAGTCGCCTGTTTGGCGAGGCCACATCCAGTTGTCGGTATCCCCTCCGAACTTACCTATCGAGCTGGGCGGGGCAAACACCAAACGTATGTCGGTGAATTTGCGATATACATTGGCGTAATAAGCATTATCGGCATAGTAGGCGTCCACCTCCACATCAAATCCGGTCATGCTTTCGTTCATCTCTTTCTCCAATGCTTTTACTTTTTCATAGATATCCATCACGCGCTTTTCCTCATCCAAATCGTCGGAAATGCCGGTTAGGATTTTATCGGTAACGTCTATAGTAGTCACGTAGTAGCGCATCGTCATGCCGGGAACGGGCAGTTCTTCGGCAAAACTTTGGGATACAAATCCATCGGTCAGGTAGTCGTGTTCAACCGAGCTAAGGCTTTGGATAGCGTTGTAGCCACAATGGTGGTTGGTAAAAATCAGTCCGTCTTTCGATACCGAGATACCCGTGCATCCTATGTTCAACTGAACAATAGCGTCGGTCAACGACGGAGATTCGGTTTCGTTATACAGGTTTTCCATATCCATGTCAAACCCTAAATCGCGCATTTTCTGAATGCTCTCGTCAGACATTTTCTGAATTACCCACATGCCTTCGTCGGCGTGTATAGCCATACAGAAAAGCACGGCCATGCAAATAGTTAACAGTTTCTTCATGTGCTTATATTTTTTAATAATTAAGTGGTGCAAAGGTAATAAACAATTTTCAGTTAACCGTTAGTCGCCGGCAGTTATCAACCGGCAAATCTTATTAAAACAAAAAAAGCCGCTC
>DAIREI010000104.1:0-5968 GCA_036795675.1 Bacteroidales bacterium | reverse complement strand
TACCTTTACGGCAAATAAATAGTCTACATGAAACCACATCTCACTCTTATCCTCCTTCTTTCCTTATTTATAGGCCGAAATGCGTCGGCGCAGGATGTTCACGGCATGTCCGACGGCTATGTGTGGCCAAACGATCCGTTGGTGATGGAGAAGCTGACCCAATGGCAAGACCTGAAGTTCGGGATGATTATCCACTACGGGCTGTATTCCGAGTTGGGTGTGGTGGAATCGTGGCTGCTCTGCTCGGAAGAGGCAGATTGGATAGGGCGTGATTCTACTATCCGCTACGAAGATTTCAAGCGCGATTATTGGTCGGCTATCGACCGCTTCAAACCCGACCGGCTCGACCCCGAACCGTGGGCGAAGTACGGTAAAGAGGCGGGGATGAAATACTTGGTATTCACTACCAAACATCACGACGGCTTTGCGATGTTCGATACCAAACAATCCGATTTCTCCATTACTCAAGGTGCTTTCAAAGGCCACCCGCGCAGCAATATTGCCAAGGAGGTGTTCAACGCTTTCCGCAATGAGGGTTATATGATTGGCGCCTACTTCTCTAAGCCCGATTGGCATTCGCAGTACTTCTGGTGGGACCGATACGCTACGCCCGACCGCAATGCAAACTACAGCATCATCAACAATCCTTGGCGCTGGAATAAGTTCAAGGAGTTTACCTATAATCAGATTGAAGAGATTGTAAACGGCGATTACGGTTCCATTGACATCCTCTGGCTCGATGGCGGTTGGGTGTATCCTTCTACCAAAGAGCAAACGGAGGCGCGGGGCAGGCGTTGGCGTGGTTCGCAGGATGTGGATATCCCACGTATTGCAGCCATGGTTCGCAAGTACCAACCGGGTATGTTGGTGGTAGATCGTACCATAACGGGCGAATATGAAAACTACCAAACGCCCGAACAAACCATCCCGCCCCATCAACTAATTACGCCTTGGGAGAGCTGCATCACCATGGGTGTCGATTGGGGTTGGACAAACCATCAGCGCTATAAATCGCCGAGAGAGATTATCCACAAGCTTGCCGAGATAGTGGCCAAAGGCGGAAGTCTACTGCTCGGTATCGGCCCCAAACCCGACGGCACATTGCCCGACGAGGTGATCGTGCGCCTGCAAGAGATAGGCCGCTGGATGTCGCGCCACGGCAAAGCCATCTACGAAACTCGCCCCGTAGCTTATTATAATGAAGGCAAGATCTGGTTTACAGGCAGCAAAGACGGCACAAAAAACTACGCCATAGTTTGCTTGGAAGAGGACGAAATGCCTGCTACCGTAACTTGGAAGGGTGTCTTGCCCAAGAAGGGAAGCGCCGTGCGATACCTCCCCACCGGCGAAAAGCTGAAATGGAAGAAGAATGCCGATGAAGTGATTATTACCCTCCCTCAATCTATCACCTCGGCAGGTGAAGCGGCACTGACTTTTGAGTTTGCGGTCGAGCAAAATTAACTTCTTTTAATATTCGTTCTTACTAGTACTCCTTTATTAAGGATCGTTATTATTATATCGGAAGAAATTAATACTTCATAAATAATATGAATAACGATATATTGCAACGGTACTTAGAGGGGAATGTTACGCAGCAGGAGCGCGAAGAAGTAGCGGTATGGTTGGATGCCGACAAGCAACACATGGATGAATACCGGCTGTTGCGGAATATCTACGATATGGTATTGTGGAACAAAGACCACCTCGTCTCCGATAAACCAAATCAAGAACCTGCAAAGCGAATGAAGATCGTTCGCGAACTGATAAAAGTCGCAGCCATTCTCATCATTGCTTTAGGGCTTTATCAAGTTATATTTTCCACGATAAATAATAAGAAAGACCTTATGGCACAGCAAACTATACATGTGCCCGAAGGCCAACGGGCAGAGACGATGCTGGCGGACGGTACGCATGTGTGGTTGAATGCGAGTTCGAGCTTAATATTCGCCCCTGCGTTCGCCAAAGACGAGCGCATAGTAGAACTGGATGGGGAGGCTTATTTCGATGTGGAATACGATGAATCGCGACCGTTTGTAGTGAAAACCAAGCATTATGATATTGTAGTGCATGGTACGGAGTTTAACGTGAAGGCTTATAAAGAAAACGGCACATTCGAGGCGGCGCTTATAAACGGCTCGATAGAAGTGATATCCAATACCGGCGATGAGCGGATTGTGCTAACACCCAACGACAAGGTCTATCTTGAGAACAATCACTTGGTGATGACCCGTATCGACACCTACGACCACTTCCTGTGGAAAGAAGGAATCCTCTATTTTGAAAAGAACTCGGTAAAAGAACTCTTCGCGAAGCTGGAACTCTATTACGATGTAAATATAGAGGTGAGAAAAGAAGAGATACTCGACCACCAATACACCGGTAAGTTCTGGACCAAAGACGGCGTGGAACATGTGTTGCGTGTTTTACAACTCCGTCACGACTTCAAATACAGCAAAGACGACATGAACAATATAATAATTTATTAATCGCTTAATCCGAATTGCCTATGACAAAAACGAGAGAGATGACACCCCCCACTGAATTGTAAACACACTTATTATTAACTTCATTTACATAATACATGTATGAAAATTAAACTGACCGAAAAGAATCGAATACTATCTAAGCATCGAAAGAAAGGCAAAAGGCTATTGAGGATAGTCTTTATGCTGGCTTTTATAGTGAATAGCTTGTACTCGATCGAGGTTCAAGCTCAAAAATCCTCCACCATCGACATTAATGTACAAGATGTCACCCTGAAAAACGTAATCGACAGGATAGAACGGCAGACCAACTACCTGTTTGTCTATAATCCTACCGAGGTAGACCTGACACAAAAGGTTACACTCAACCTGAGAGAGAGGCCCGTGGCAGAGGCTTTGAATGCTGTTTTTAACGGAACAGGTATTACTTATCATATCGAAGGAAACAATGTGATGCTTATGCAGCCCTCGACGATGGCGGCGCAAGTGGACAAGAAAAGGATAACGGGAACGATAACAGACGACTACAACGACCCCCTGATAGGGGCTACAGTGGCGCTGGAAGGCGCTCCGGATGTGGCGATTACCGATATTAACGGGAACTTCAATATAGATGTATTGAAGGGAAACACGCTGATTGTTTCTTACATCGGCTTCAACTCGGAGCGGGTAACGGTGTCGGACAGGAATCATTACAATATAAGCATGACGCCCACATCGCTTGAACTGGATGCGGTTGTGGTAACCGCATTGGGTATCCGCCGGTCGGAGAAGGCGCTCAGCTATAATGCGCAGGAAATCAACCAAGATGACATCACTCGTGTGCGAGACGCCAACTTCATCAACGCCCTCTCGGGCAAGGTGGCCGGGGTAACCATCAATACCAGCTCTTCCGGTGTGGGAGGCGCGGCCAAGGTGGTGATGCGCGGGGTAAAGAGTATCGACCAGTCAAACAACGCCATGTATGTGATTGACGGTATCCCCATGTTTAATACAGGAGGCGAGGGAAGCAAAGAGTATGGTTCGCTGGGAACCACCGAGTCCATCGCCGACCTTAACCCCGAAGACATTGAAACCATGACTGTATTGAATGGTGCTGCCGCTGCCGCCTTGTATGGTAGCAATGCGGCCAATGGGGTTATCTTGATTACGACCAAGAGCGGTAAGGCCGGCAAAACCAGCATTACTTTTACGCAAAATACAGAGTTCCTTAGTCCCTTTGTCCTGCCAAAATTCCAAAACTATTACGGCACCGGTATCGGTGGAATCAACTCAATCAATACAGACCGCAGTTGGGGCGCTCCGCTTAATGCAAGTAATATGATGGGCTATGAACCTCAAGACGATTATTTCCGCACGGGCGTAGTTACCACCGAGAACATTACTTTCTCTACCGGAACGGAGAAGAATCAGACCTACGCTTCGGCAGGTCTCGTCAACTCGGAAGGAATTATTCATAATAATACTTACGACCGTATGAACTTTACGGTACGCAACACCACCTCTTTCCTCAACGACAAGATGAAGCTGGATATCGGCGCAAGCTATATCAAGCAAAAGGATAACAACATGACCAATCAGGGGCCTTATCAGAACCCCTTGGTGTCTGCTTATCTATTCCCTCGAAGCGGCGATTGGAACGATGTGAAGATGTTTGAAGAATGGGATACCTCACGCCGGATTTACACCCAACGTTGGGATTATGGTTTGACGGAATACACCGGACAGAACCCCTATTGGATCAACTACCGCAACCTTCGCGCCAATACTAAAGATCGCTATATGGTGAACGCCAGCCTCAGCTACGATGTGCTGGATTGGTTGAATCTTTCGGGACGTGTGCGTACTGATTTCTCGCACAATAAATACACCGAGAAACTTTACGCAACTACCAATACCACGCTGACCGACGGTTCGCTGACCGGTTTCTATGCGCAACGCTCCACCAGAGACCGCCAGACCTATGCCGATGTGATGGCCAACATCAATACAAGCTTTAATGAAGACTTCAGTTTGGTGGCCAACGTAGGGGCATCCGTCTCTGACATGATGCAAGATTACATGGATACAAGAGGGGCTTTGATGGACAATGCCATCCCCAATGTATTTAATGTGATGCAAATCAACCGCGATAAGCTTACACCTTATCAGGATAAGTGGCAAGACCAAACCCAATCGTTATTTGCCAGTGCAGAAGTGGGCTGGCGCAGTGCCATTTACCTGACATTGACCGGACGCTTCGACTGGCCTTCGCAATTGGCAGGCCCGCAATCGAGCAAGAGCGGATTCTTCTATCCTTCGGTAGGGGCTTCGTTCGTATTGTCGGAACTAATACCTAATATGCCAAGGGAAATTCGTTACCTGAAACTGAGAGGCTCTTTTGCTTCGGTGGGTTTGCCCTTTGCACGCCATCTGGCTCAGGCCTACCACGTTTGGGATGAGACTTCAAAGACATACAATCCAAACTACAGCCACTTTCCCATTGACTTTCTCGATCCTCAGAAGACCGACTCGTGGGAAGCCGGGCTAACGGCTCGTATGTTCAACTTCAAGCTGGATGTCAGTCTTTATCATGCGAAGACCTACAACCAAGTGTTTAACACCAACCTCTCTTCTTCTGCACAGTTTATGAATTATTATGCACAATCGGGAAGTGTGACCAACAAAGGGGTAGAACTCTCTTTGAACTATGATAATAGGTGGGGTATATTTGGCTGGTCATCAACCTATATATTTACTGCCAATAAGAATAAGATTAACGAATTGGGCAGAAGCTATATCCATCCCGCTACAGGCGAAGCATTCCCAGTAGAGATATTAACCCTCGGCGCTTTGGGCGATACCCGTTTCATCTTGAAAGAGGGCGGAACACTGGGCGATCTTTATTCCCTTTCTGATCTGCAACGCGATGCCAACGGCAATATCTATGTAGATACTAACGGCGATGTGACAAAAATAAATGTAGCCGGCGATCCCATCAAGTTGGGAAGTGTATTGCCCAAGGCTAATATGTCGTGGCGCAATGATTTCAACATTGGCAACTTCAACTTAGGATTTATGATTTCTGCCCGGTTGGGAGGCATCGTATATTCGGCCACACAGGCAGTCATCGACAGTTATGGTGTTTCTGAAGCATCAGCTATTGCACGTGATAATGGCGGTATAGTATTGAATGGCACCGATATAATAAATCCTCAAACTTGGTACAGTACCATCGGAACCAGTTCCAACGTAGCGCAGTATTATACTTATAATGCTACCAACGTACGCCTGCAGGAAGCATCGATAGGATATACTTTCCCCAAAATAGGAGGTATAGCCGATTTAACGGTTTCATTGATAGGTCGTAACTTGCTGATGATCTACAATAAGGCGCCGTTCGACCCCGAATCGGTAGCAACAACAGGAAATAACTACCAGGGAATCGATTACTTTATGATGCCGAGCAACCGAAGTATGGGATTTAATGTTAAACTCAGATTCTA
>DAIREI010000103.1:0-6014 GCA_036795675.1 Bacteroidales bacterium | reverse complement strand
TAGAGTCCTTTTTATACTTCTGGTTATAGTTTGGGTTGCGTAAACGACTAAGCGATTGACGAGTCATTCCCAAGTATGAAGAGATTGTTTTCAGGGATACTTTCTGGAGCAATTCAGGGCGATTATGCAATAAATTAAAATACCTTTCCGATGCATCGCCTCTAATAATGGTGCTTTTCTTTTCGAACCAATAGAATTGAGAAAAGCTTTTATCGACCACCCAATTGGCAATTTCGAGTGATTCGCTGATCAATTTCATCAATTTGGCTTTTTTTATTTGTAACATTACGGTATCGCAACACGACTCAATAATTAAGGCCGAAGGCTCTCCTTTGTAGAAAGGACGCATCGACATGACGATATCGCCCTCTACTCCAAAATAAAGAGTTATCTCCTTATCTCCTTGAAAAAGGAAGCCTCTGAATACTCCTTCTTTTGCAATAAATAGATGTTCGTTTATTTCACCTAACTTGACGATGGGTTCATCTTGTTTATATTGAACTTCTTCGGCTAAGGCAAAGATTTTGTCCAAGCTTTCTTCAGATAATATATTGGACGGAGCATTAACTTTTTTTCTTATTTCTTCGAGTGTGGCCATAATCATTAGTAGAAGTATTTGTTTAGCGATGACAAATATATGCAATTATATCTTCTGACAGGTATTTTTATCTAATGTTGAAACTTATATGCATTTAATTGGCTCGCCGATTCTCATTAATTCATCATCCATAATTCATAATTTATAATTCCTTTGCTTATCTTTGCGCTATAAAAATCTCCCGTTTGCCGATGAAACGAATCTTGCAGGTCTTGCTTTGTATAGCTGTGGGGGTGCTGATAGCTATGTGCGTAATCAGCATCAAGCAGGGCGTGGAAGAGAAAAAAGCAAGGGAAGCGGCTATGCCCCAATTAATTGAAGATGGAAATACAACTCCCTGAACATATCAACCTCAACCGGCCAGAAAGCTACATCCTCACCATACAGGTGTTGCCCCAAGGCTTTGCCTTCTCTATCTATAATCCGGTAGACGACGGCTCGTACTTTTATTATCGGCCCGAAAAAGAGGGACGCCCCTTTAGTGCAGACGACCTGAAAGAGATGTACTTCGATAATGAGTTCTTCTCGCTCCCTTTCCGCAAGGTGAATATACTGAACAATACGGGCGTGTTTACTTATGTGCCCTCGCTTGTTTTTGAAGAGAAAGACAAGGCGGTTTATATGGATTTTCTTTATCCGAAACCCAAGGGGAAGCTCTTACATCAACCCCTGCCCTTTATCGGGGCTACGGTAATCCATGCGATGGACGAGGGGCTTTACGAGTTCTTCCACCGCTCGTTTCCTGAGGCGGTCTATATCCACCATACCGCGCCGCTGCTGGTCTACTTCAATGAACGCATCCGCACCGTAAATGCTGGCCGGATGATTGTAAACCTGAACCAGGGAGGTATTGATGTGCTTTGCTTCCGCCACGACACCTTCGAGTTGGGCAATCACTTCGCCATTAACCAGATAGACGATGCGGTTTACTATATCCTGTTTGTATGGAAGCAGTTGAAGTATGACCAAATGAAAGATTTCATCTACATTGCCGGACAATCGGGCGGGAAGAAGCAACTGATGGACGCGCTGAAAGAGTACATCCACAACATCATCCCAGCGAATATCGTTCCCACCGCCCATTTTGAACGGGTGGACACGGGAAGCATTCCTTTTGAATTAGCCTCATTATCGCTATGCGAATTGTAAGCGGCAAATACGGACGCAGGCGGTTTGAAGTTCCCCGCTCGTTTAAAGCGAGGCCCACCACCGACTTTGCCAAGGAGAACCTCTTCAACGTGATTACCAACCTTACCGACCCGGAAGGAGCCGTGGCGTTGGACTTATTCTCGGGCACAGGCAGTATTGCCGTGGAGTTGCTGTCGCGGGGTTGCAGCGAGGTGACGGCCGTAGAGAAAGATTTTTCCCATTACTCCTTTATTAAAAAGGTAAAGGCCGAACTGAAAGACGACAACCTGAAAACCGTAAAGGCCGACGTCTTCAAATACCTGCAAAACTGCGACAAGACCTTCGACATCATCTTTGCCGACCCGCCTTACGCCTTGCCCAACCTGGCCGGGATACCCGAATTGATCATTAAGAAGAACCTTTTGAACGATGGAGGCGTTTTAGTGATGGAGCATCCCAAAACATACGATTTCTCCACCCTGCCTTATTTCAATCAGCAACGGAAATACGGCTCGGTCAACTTCAGTATTTTTGTAAAGAACGACTAAACCATGGCGCACGACCATAATCATAAAGGACACAGCCACGTCCACAACCACACGGGGACGGAGAACATTGCATTGGCTTTCTTCCTCAACCTGGGCTCCTGTATCATTGAACTTATCGGTGGCCTCATTACCAATAGTATTGCCATCCTTTCCGATGCCTTGCATGACTTTGGAGACAGCGTGGCGCTGGGGCTGGCCTGGGTATTCCAGAAGAAATCGGAAAAGAAACCTACCGAGCAATATACCTACGGCTATAAGCGTTTCTCGCTGCTGAGCGCCATCATCAACTCCATTATTCTGGTAGCCGGTTCGGCATTTGTGTTGTACGAGAGTATAAAGCGCATTATGGAGCCGGCCGAAACCAACGCCAAGGGGATGCTGTTGCTGGCTGTGCTGGGCGTATTGGTAAACGGTTTTGCCATACTGCGATTGCGCAAGGGAGGCAGCGTAAACGAACGGGTGGTATCGCTCCACCTGCTGGAAGACGTATTGGGATGGGTGGCTGTATTGATAGGCAGTATTGTGATGATATTCTTCGACGTGCCCATTCTCGACCCCATCTTGTCGGTAGCCATCGCCTGCTTCATCCTCTTTAATGTATACCGCAACCTGAAAACCATATTCCAAGTCATCCTGCAAGGCAAACCAGAAGACATTGATACCCACCAGGTAGAACAGCAACTCTTGTCTATCCCCGGCGTAGGAGCCATACACGACCTGCATATCTGGACCATGGACAGCGATTACAATATCCTTACCGTGCATCTTGTGCTGAAAGAAAACAAAGGCCTTGAGGCTCAACAACAAGTGCGCGCCCAGGCCCATCAACTATTGAAGGACTCGGGCATACAGCACGCCACTATCGAAATAGAATACGCAGGAGAGAATTGCGAGTGGTGCGAAAATAACCTCTGATAAAAGGTCGCCGATACCAATATTTTCGTATCTTTGCGTAATTTTTCGTATAATCCTTTAGAACGACTGCATGATATTACGCTTCCTAAGCTTGGCTAGTGGTAGTAGTGGCAACTGCTATTACATAGGTACAGAAGACTATGGTATTCTGCTCGACGCCGGGATAGGAATTCGTTCCATAAAAAAAATACTAAAAGATAACGGTATCGGCCTGGAGCAAATCATGGCTGTCTTCATCACACACGACCATACCGACCACATCAAAGCCGTAGGCTGCCTGGGCGAGAAGTACGGCATCCCCATATTTGCCACCCGCGAAGTACATACCGGCATAGAAAACAGCTACTACGTAGAAGACAAGCTCTACACCTCGAGGCGCATCATCGAGAAAGAAGAAGCCATCTGGATAAAAGAACTGAAGATTATCGCCTTTCAGGTGCCACACGACGCCAGCGATTGCGTAGGCTATATGGTTCAGTACAAAGACCAAAAATGCGTGCTGGCTACCGACATCGGCCATATAAACGATACCGTGGCCCAATATATCCGCTTAGCCAACCACCTGATTATCGAGGCCAACTACGACAAAGAGATGCTTATCAACGGCAAATACCCTACCTTCCTCAAAACACGTATCATGCAGGGTACAGGCCACCTCTGCAATTCCGAAACCGCCGAGTTCCTGGCCGCCAACTTCGACCTGCACCTGAAAAACGTATGGCTCTGCCACCTCAGCAAAGACAACAACCACCCCGACCTGGCCGTAAAGACCGTAGAGATGGCTATGGGCCAATACGGCATCCGCATCGGCAAAGACGTAAACGTAACCGCCCTGAAGCGAACCAACCCGTCGGAACTTTACTTCCTTTAAATTTATCCACGAATTACACGAATTAACACGAATATTGCCCCCAACCCCCTGAAGGAGGCTATTTAGCGTCTGCGACTTAGGAAGTCCCCTTCAGGGGATTTAGGGATAGAAGATAAAGATGATGGAGTTAATTTGTGTAATTCGTGGATAAAAAGATTCAATTACTGGAATAATATATTTACTTTTGCACCAAATAAATCTCATACATACTCAAATGTAATTAATAGTTTACAATACATCTACGAACGGCATAAAAGCTAAATCCGTGTAAATCCGTTCAATCCGTGTTAATCTGCGTGCCATTGGCATTTATTTGTAATTTGTAAACTATTATCATCATGAGTATCATTCTTAAAAACTTATCATACCTTCATCCCGACAGGGAAATCCTCTTTAAGCAACTTAATCTTACGCTGCCTTCGGGACAGAAAGCGGCTCTTGTCGGCCATAACGGCTCGGGCAAATCCACCTTATTAAATATAGTTCGGGGTTATTCAAAGCCTTCGGAGGGTGAAGTAGTCTACTCTGATAAACCCTATTTTGTGCATCAGCACTTCGGGCAATATAACCAATTGACTATTGCGCAAGCATTGGAGATAGAGGAAAAACTCGATGCCCTGCACGCCATATTGGAAGGGGACGCCTCGATAGAAAACTTCGCCATTTTGAACGAAGACTGGACGATAGAAGAGCGAGCCAAGGAAGCGTTGGCAGTTTGGGGTCTGAAGCAATTCCATCTTTCGCAACCTCTTGATTCGCTGAGTGGAGGAGAGAAAACCAAAGTCTTCCTGGCCGGGATAAACATTCATCAGCCCGACGTTATCTTGATGGATGAGCCTACCAACCATTTAGACCGGGACAGCCGCCGGCAACTCTACCATTTTATCGATAATTGCAAAGCTACCCTATTGGTTGTGAGCCACGACCGGACCCTGCTCAATCGTCTCGACCTGATATTCGAATTGAACAAAGAAGAAATTAAGGCCTACGGCGGCAATTATGAGTTCTATCGCGAAATGAAAGAGAAGGAAGAGAACGCCCTGCTCAATCAGTTGGAAGAGAAAGAGAAGTCGCTACGATTGGCCAAGAAGACTGCCCGCGAAACCATAGAGCGGCAGCAAAAGCACAGTGTAAGGGGAGAGAAACTGAGCGCTAAGAAGGGCATCCCCAAGATAATGATGGGCGCGATGAAAGATAAATCGGAGAAGAGCACTACCCGCTTAGCCGGGGTTCATGATGAAAAGATGAGCGCCATGACCGAGGATTTGAGCAACATGCGCAAGCGCCTGTCGCAGCAGAAAGACCTGAAGTTGGATATTGAAAGCGCCAAACTGCATTCGGGGAAAATATTGGTCGACGTACGCGATATGACTTTCGGCTATGACGAGAAATCGCTTTGGGTTCCCCAAACCTTCCAAGTGCTAAGCGGCGAACGTATTGCTATATCAGGCGGTAACGGCAGTGGAAAAACTACGTTGGTTAAGTTGATTACGGGCGAACTCCAACCCAAGAGCGGCTCTATCTACCGGGCCGAACAGGAGTATATCTATATCGACCAAGAGTATTCCTTATTAAATAACAGTCTTACCCTATACGAACAAGCCGAGGAATTTAACGACCAACACAAGCCCGAGCATGAGTTGAAGATCATCCTCAATCGCTTCCTTTTCCCCCGAACCACCTTCAATAAGCGTGTGGCTCAACTGAGCGGGGGCGAGAAGATGCGCCTCCTACTCTGCTGCTTGCAAGTGAAGAACAACATGCCCGATATGATCATCCTCGACGAGCCGACCAACAACTTAGACATCCGGAGCCTGGAGATACTCACCTCCACCATCCGATCGTATAAAGGGACGGTTATTGTCATCTCGCACGATGAATATTTCATTAATGAGATAAATGTCAACAATTTTTTGTTATTATTATCAAAATAATAAATATCTTTGAGGCTTCT
>DAIREI010000102.1:0-6037 GCA_036795675.1 Bacteroidales bacterium | reverse complement strand
CCCCTCTCCACAAGAGAGGGGTGGTCGCAACGCAATGTTTATCTGTCACGCTTCGCGCAACTCCCCTCTCTTGTGGAGAGGGGTCGGGGGAGAGGTCTTCTTCACTCTTATCTCTTAATTCTTAACTCCAATATCGTTCTCTTTATCTTATTCACAACCGACTCCCTCCCCATAGGCCTTACTTCTTCTTTGTATAAGCGCTTTATCCTGTGGCTTTGCTCCTTTCTGAAAGCATTATCAAAGGGATTTATAAGCAAACTTTTGAGGAAATACACCCGAAGGTTATCGAGATATGGAACTAAAGCAGCCTGTTTATCAAACAGTCTCTTCGCCTTACCGGTTCGGATTATCTCTTTTATCACCTTATAAAAATCGAGGATGTTCTTCTTGGTCTTCTTCCCTGTAATGGAGCCTTCGTGAACGTGATAATAATAGGTCTTCTTGCCCGATACGGCAAGTGATTGTATTGCAGCCGCTGCCTGAAACGACCACAAGGTGTCTTCGTGAACAATCCCTTCCTCGAACCAACACTCTTCTTCTGTGAAGAAACGGCGGCGAATCAGTTTGTTCCAGGCCATCTCATACCATTCGCCCTTCAGGTAGGTCTCCAGTATCGAGCCGTTGCCCATATACACTCCGGGCTCCATCTTCAATGCCGGGTAATCCGATGCCTCGCCACCTATCACCTTTATATCGCCCAAAGCCATGTCTACGCCCTTTGCGGCAAGTTCTGCCAGCGTTTCTATGGCATCAGCAGGTATCTCGTCGTCGCTATCGAGAAAGTAGATGTAATCGCCCGTAGCAGCTTTTACGCCGGTGTTGCGCGCGGCCGAAAGCCCCCGGTTATCGGGATGATGCACCACTTTCATAATACTCTTTCGGGGATGCTTATAGATGACATCTCGGGCGATGGCCATGCTGTCGTCCGTAGCGGCGTCATCTACCACTATATATTCAATATTCTTGTAGCTCTGATCCAATGCCGAGGTCAGGCATCGCCCGATATAAGGCGATACGTTGTAAACGGGAATAATAACCGAGACTAACACCTCCCCCCCGCCCCCTCCCAAGGAGGGGGAGTTAGTAAGCGATGACGCTTGCTTCTCACTCGACGTAGCGTGGACGCTACTCCGAACATTGGGAGAAGAGTCATCGCTTTGCGCAATTCCCCCTCCTTGGGAGGGGGCGGGGGGGAGGTGGCTCATTTTCTTAACTTCTTTACTATCCCATTCATTTGCTCCGATATTTTCAACACATACGTCAGCAGCAGGAACAGCCCCCCGCACAATAGGCTGCGATAGAGGATGTCTACGTAGGGGTTGCTCAGCGAGGGCAGGAAGTGGCTGAGCAAGAAGGTAACGACGATTACCAACAGCAGCTTGAGCGTTCCTGCGCTAAAGGGCATGGCCTTGAGTTTGATGTACACCAGCCCCAACTGAAAGCTATAGGCCACTACGCAAGCCGCCAAGGTGGCGATGGCCGCCCCCGAGATGCCCAGCCGCGGAATAAGCAGCAGGTTGAGTACAATGGCTATGCCCGAGATAAAGAAGGCAAAGAAGAGATTCCAGCGAAAGTAGCGCGAGTAACCGATCATTACGCCGCCGAAGCTGATGCTTACCTCTACCAGTTTGGCCAGGCCGATAAACAAGACCACCCAAATGCCGTCGCGATACACTTCGCCATGTGGGATGATGGCGTAGATATTCTCTATGTTTATCCAGATAAGTGAGAAGATGGCGCTACCTGCCAATAGCTGATGCAGCGACACATCTTTATAGAGGCGGTTGGCCTCTTTATAATTCTTCTCCTTCATGACGTGCGACACTACAGGCGACGAGATGGAAGTAATCGACCGCGAAGGTATCTCCACCACCATAATCATATAGTAGGCGTACTTGTAAATGCCCGTCCAATTGAGGCCTTCCATCCCCGAAATCATAAAGGTATCGATAACGCCCACCAGCGTGCCCCCCAGGGCGCCCAGCACCACGATAGGTGCGTAGGATAGGAAGTCATTCTTCAATGCGGGCGTTATAAATGAACGGTCGTGCCTGAGCGATACCGGACCGATGCGCGACACATAGACGAAGGTGACCAACATGACTATGCCGTACACACCCACAAAGGCGGCGATGAAGGTATCGAGATTGATCCATCCGAAGCCGTAAGCCAGGTAAACGGCGATGACAAGCAGGCGAAGCAATATCTCGCGAATAAACTTAGGCACGGCAATGCGCATAAGTATATTGGAGTAAACCTCGAAGGTGAGCCAATAGATAAGGAATAGCGTAAGCGGTATCACCCAATAGAGGTAATGGACAAACTGGGGCGAGTTTTGCGAGAAATAGTGGCTGATGGGTTCTTTCAGTAAGAAGAAGACAGGGATAAAGAGCACACTGCCCAGCGTAACCAAGGCGATGAGGTAGAAGAAGAAGCCGTTGTTCTTTTTGTCTTCCGACTTAAAATAAGGGAAATAGCGTATAGCCGAGTGCGAGGCTCCCATGATGAATATGGCGGAGAACAGCACCGCGGCGTCGAGTATCACCCGGGTAAGGCCGAAAGTCTCCTCGCCGATGAACTTGGGAATGATATACAGCGTGGTAAGGAAGCCGATAAAGGCCCCCACATAGGTAACAGCCGTACCTTTTACGCTTTGGCGAATAATCACTCCCATTTACTTTCCTTTTACTATCTTTTTTATATCGTTCAACTTGTTCAATGCTTCCACCGGGGTGAGGTTGTTGATGTCGAGCGTGACAATCTCGTCACGAATCTGCGACAGCACCGGGTCGTCCAGTTGGAAGAAGTTCATCTGGTAGCCCTCCCTCTCGGTAGAGATCTGCTTCATGGGCTTGGCGATGCCGCTCTTGCGGTTGTCGCTCTCCAGTTGCGACAGGATATCGTCGGCCCGCTTTACTATGCGTTGGGGCATCCCCGCCATCTTGGCTACGTGTATCCCGAAGCTGTGTTCGCTGCCGCCCTTCACCAGTTTGCGAAGAAATATCACCTTGTTGTTTATCTCCTTTACCGATACATTGTAGTTCTTTATCCGTTTGAACGACTTCTCCATCTCGTTCAATTCGTGGTAATGCGTGGCAAAAAGCGTCTTGGCTTTCAGCGGCGACTCGTGTATATACTCTACTATGGCCCAGGCGATGGAGATACCGTCGTAGGTGGATGTACCGCGCCCCAGCTCGTCGAAGAGTATGAGGCTGCGCTCCGACAGGTTATTCATAATGTCGGCCGCCTCGTTCATCTCTACCATAAAGGTAGATTCGCCCAGCGAGATGTTATCGCTCGCCCCTACCCGTGTAAATATCTTATCTACCAAACCGATACGCGCCATCGAGGCCGGCACGAAGGAACCCACCTGCGCCATCAGCGTAATGAGGGCGGTTTGTCTTAACAGAGCCGACTTACCTGCCATATTAGGCCCGGTAATGATCACTATCTGTTGCCTTTCTTCATCGAGGTACACATCGTTGGGGATATAGCTCTCCCCCGCGGGCAGTTGGGTTTCGATAACGGGATGCCGCCCGTCTTTGATGTCGATGGCTAAGCTGTCGTCTATTACAGGGCGTATGTATTTGTTGCGCCCGGCTACTTTGGCAAAAGAGAGGAGGCAATCGATGCGGGCGATAAGGTTGGCGTTGGCCTGTATAGAGGCGATGTAGTCCATCAGCTCCAATACTATGTTGTTGAACAGGCGAGCCTCCAATGCGGCTATCTTCTCTTCGGCGCCCAGTATCTTTTCCTCATACACCTTCAGTTCTTCGGTAATGTATCGCTCGGCGTTCACCAAGGTTTGCTTGCGAATCCAGGTATCGGGCACCTTATCTTTGTGTGTGTTTCGTACCTCGATGTAGTATCCGAACACATTATTATAGCTTACTTTTAGCGAGGGGATGCCCGTGGCTTCGCTCTCTCGCTGCTGTATCTGAAGCAGGTAATCCTTGCCCGAGTAGGTAATGCGCCGCAATTCGTCCAGCTCGGCATTTACGCCCTTGGCTATCACACTCCCCTTGCTCAGTAGCACAGGGGGGTCGGCAACCAGCTCGCGTTGTATTTTGTCTTTGATTAACTGACAGAGGTTGAGTTGTTCTCCTATGCGCAACAGGCTTGGTTCTCCCAAGTGCAAACAGGCCTCTTTTATGGGGGCGATGGCGTTTAAGGCCACTTTCAGTTGTACTACCTCGCGCGGATTTACCCGTCCTACGGCTACTTTAGATATGATGCGCTCCAAGTCGCCTATCAGGTTCAACTGCTGCTCAAGCATGGCTTTGGTATCGGGGCTTTTGAAGAAATACTCCACTACCGACAGCCGCTCGTCTATGGGTTTAATCTCTTTCAGGGGGAAAACCACCCAGCGTTTCAGCATCCGGGCGCCCATGGGCGTAATGGTGCGGTCGAGAATGTTGAGGAGCGACTTGCCGCCTTCGTTCATCGTCTCCAGCAGTTCGAGGCTTCGCACGGTAAACTTGTCCAATCGCACAAAGCGGTCTTCCTCTATCCGCGACAGCGCGGTAATATGGCCCGTTTGCGTGTGATGGGTAATATCTAAGTAATAAAGGATAGCGCCTGCCGCCACAATCCCGTTCTCGAGATGCTGCACGCCAAACCCCTTGAGGTTCTTGGTCTCAAATTGCTTCAAGAGGCGTGTTTGTGCCGAGTCACCCGCAAATATCCAGTCTTCCATCTCGAAGGTGAGAAAGCGGTTGCCAAAGGCTTCTTCAAGGATTTTGCGTTTACTCCGGTCGAGCAGCACCTCTTTGGGGGCAAAGTTGTTGAGGAGTTTATCGATGTAATTAACAGGCCCTTCGGCGGTGAGGAACTCGCCCGTAGAGATGTCTAAGAAAGCCACGCCACAGCTGTTCTTATTAAAATGAACCGCCGCCAAGAAGTTATTCTCTTTATGGTTTAATACATTATCGTTGATCGATACGCCGGGCGTTACCAATTCGGTAATGCCGCGTTTCACCAGCTTTTTGGTAAGTTTGGGGTCTTCCAGTTGGTCGCAGATGGCCACCCGCTTACCGGCTCTCACCAGCTTGGGCAGGTAGGTATCGAGTGCATGATGCGGGAATCCGGCCAGCTCTACCGACGAAGCGGCGCCGTTGGCCCTGCGGGTAAGGGTGATGCCCAATATCTCGGCTGCCAGGATGGCGTCGGTTGAGAAGGTTTCGTAAAAGTCTCCCACGCGAAACAAGAGTATTGCATCGGGGTGTTTGGCCTTAATTTCAAGGTATTGTTTCATTAAGGGTGTTTCAGCAATTCCTTTTGCCATGAACGAGCTTATTTATTTTTATTAATGGGCAAAGTTAAGCTATTTTTCATAAACCTTTTATTAATCTCGTTGTTAAATTGATATATAATCAACATAAAGTCTAACTTATAAATCACAACAATTATGTACAAAATGCCTGAATTGCCCTATGCAAACGATGCATTGGCACCTGTAATAAGCGCAGAGACTATCAGTTATCACTGGGGAAAGCACGTGCAAGCTTATGTAAACAACCTGAACGGCCTGATACCGGGCACACCTTTCGAGAACGCCACATTGGAAGAGATTATCAAGAAAGCCGACGGCGGCATCTTCAACAACGGCGCGCAAGTATGGAACCACGAGTTTTATTTCAATAGCTTCTCCGCCAAACGGGGCACCAATCCCTCTGCCGGGCTGATGCAAGCCATCAACGATGCTTTCGGAAGCTTTGAGGCTTTCAAGCTGGAGTTTGCCAAGCAAGCCGCCTCTATATTCGGCTCGGGCTGGATGTGGCTGGTAAAAGACAACAACGGCAAATTGAGCATTGTAAAGAAAAGCAACGCCGATAATCCCTTGCGCGACGGACTTACGCCCCTGCTTACCGCCGACGTGTGGGAGCATGCCTACTACCTCGATTATCAGAATCGCCGTCCCGATCACCTGGCTTCTTTGTGGGACATTATCGATTGGGATATTATCTCCGACCGGTATAATAAGTAATGTAGTAAAGTAATCTAATAAGCAGGGGCGGCCATTTGGTCGCCCCTGCTG
>DAIREI010000101.1:0-6039 GCA_036795675.1 Bacteroidales bacterium | reverse complement strand
TTACAGCCGGACATTATAAATTGGATAATCTAACTGTGATTGTTGATAGGAACTATATGGCAGTAGATGGCAATACAGAAGATTGGATGGCACAAATGGATATGGAACTTAAATTTAAATCTTTTGGTTGGGAATCTAAAACGGTGAATGGACATAGTGTTGAGCAGTTGATAGACTCATTACAATATAGACCAATTGATAAGCCTTATGCTTTGATAGCTGAAACGGTTAAAGGAAAAGGCGTTTCGTTTATGGAGAATAAAAAAGAAGACTTAGCTATCTATTTAGTTGATTCGAAAGAAGGAGAAACATGTATTAAGAGGTTGACTGAAGAAGATCTTGATGAAGTTTATAAATATGGCGTGGATTTGTTTTTTAACTCGGATATATTCTTGGCTAAATGAAAGAAAAGCTGACAATCATAACCGAATGTTTTGTAGATACTACTCTTGCTGAAACGATAACGAATTGTTATAATCGATTCAATCACCAAAGTGGATGCAATAAAGTATGTTCTGTTATGCAGAATAAATTGGTTAACAATTTTGCTTTAGGAATAATCGATAAAGACAAAAGAGAAGTTTCTTATTTGAAGGAATTTGACTTAATAGTTACAAACAATTCGCTATATTTATATAAGCATAAAATAAGGAGTCATTATATTATTCAGATTGCACCCGCCATTGAGAAGTTTTTTATTAAAGCAGCAGAAGAAAAGGGAGTGGATATAGCTACGTACGGTCTCCCAACTGAGCTAAAAAAACTTACTAAAATAACCAAGCAGATAGCAGATGAACATGAGGAAGATTTTAAGAAATTCCAAAGATTATTCAAAGAGTTATCAGATACATCAGAATTCAAGAGGTTATCTAATTTAATTATATACCTCAACGAAAAGACATATAAAGCAGATATAGAAGAGTTGAAGCTATTTTATACTTGATACATTTAATTAGTCATTTTTAACGCGTTATCCCTTTTATTAAAAGGCGATACTCTTTACATTTGCAGTGCCGAAATGTTAAATCAAGAAATCAC
The DNA here is from genome assembly GCA_036795675.1 of Bacteroidales bacterium. Classification (GTDB taxonomy): domain Bacteria; phylum Bacteroidota; class Bacteroidia; order Bacteroidales; family Azobacteroidaceae; genus Azobacteroides. The sequence continues at coordinate 5,001 of DAIREI010000101.1, read as the reverse complement.
ATAAACAACATAATAATCTAACTTATGAGTCACACAGATATTGATATTCGCGAATTGAACGAGAGAATAGAAAGTAAGAGTGAATTCATAACCCGTATTACCCGGGGGATGGATCAGGTGATAGTAGGACAGAAGCATCTGATAGATTCGCTTCTTATCGGCTTGTTGTCCGACGGGCATATCCTGCTCGAAGGGGTTCCCGGCTTGGCTAAGACATTGGCTATTAAAACGCTTGCAGGCCTGATAGACGCTAAGTACTCGCGTATTCAGTTTACGCCCGACTTGCTTCCCGCCGACGTGGTGGGTACGATGATTTACAGCCAGAAGAACGAGGAGTTTCTAGTAAAGAAAGGGCCTGTGTTTGCCAACTTCATACTGGCGGACGAAATCAACCGCGCCCCTGCTAAAGTACAGAGCGCCCTGCTCGAAGCCATGCAAGAGCGCCAGGTTACCATCGGCGAAAAGACCTACCTGCTCCCCGAGCCTTTCTTGGTGATGGCTACGCAAAACCCCATCGAACAAGAGGGAACTTATCCGCTGCCCGAAGCGCAGGTCGACCGTTTTATGTTGAAGGTGGTGATTAATTACCCCAAGAAGGAAGAAGAAAAACTCATTATCAAGCAAAATATATCGGGCGAGAAGATTGTAGTAAAGCCCGTTATCAATACCAAAGAAATACTGGAAGCGCGTAAGATTGTGAACGAGGTGTATATCGACGAAAAGATAGAACGCTACATAGTCGACATTGTATTCGCTACCCGCTATCCGCAAGACCACGGGATGGCCGATATGAAAGAGATGATCTCGTTCGGAGCCTCGCCCCGTGCTTCTATCAACCTGGCCTTGGCCGCCCGTGCCTACGCCTTTATCAAGCGCAGGGGCTATGTCATCCCCGAAGACATACGCGCCGTTTGCTTCGATGTGATGCGTCACCGCATCGGCCTCTCCTACGAAGCCGAAGCCAACAATATCACTTCAGAAAACATTATCAGCGAAATCCTTAATAAGGTTGAAGTACCTTGATTGTGATGATAACTGAATCAGATGGAGACAAGTGAATTATTAAAACGAGTAAGGGAGATAGAGATAAAGACGCGGGGCCTTTCGCGCAATATCTTTGCGGGGCAGTACCATTCGGCCTTTAAGGGACGCGGAATGGCCTTCTCTGAGGTGCGCGAGTATGAGTTCGGCGATGACATCCGCGATATAGACTGGAACGTAACCGCCCGTTACAACCGTGCCTATATCAAGGTGTTTGAAGAAGAACGCGAGTTGACCGTTATGCTGCTTATCGACGTATCTGGCAGTAGCCACTTCGGCACGCACTCGATGATGAAGAAAGATATGATTACCGAAATAGCCGCTACGCTGGCTTTCTCAGCTATACAAAACAACGACAAGATAGGCGTTATCTTCTTTACCGATAAAATAGAGAAGTTTATCCCTCCCAAGAAGGGGAAGAAGCACATCCTTTATATCATCCGCGAGCTTATCGACTTTACGCCCGACAATACCCGTACCGATATTTCGCAGGTGCTCAAGTACCTGACCAATGCGATAAAGAAACGTTGCACGGCCTTCCTTATCTCCGACTTCGTAGCCAAAGACAACTACGAGCATGCCATTACCATCGCCAACAAGAAGCACGACATAGTGGGCATACAGGTTTACGACGAGCACGAAGCCCATATCCCCAATGCGGGCCTGATGAAGTTGCTGGATGCCGAGAACAGGAAAGAGAAATGGGTGGATACCTCGTCGGCCAAGGTGCGCAAAGCCTACGATACCTGGTGGCACAACCGACAGGTAGAGATGGAGCAAGCCCTCACCAAGAGCCGTGTCGACTCGGTTTCCGTTCGCACCGACGAAGATTACGTGAAAGCATTAATCAGCTTATTTAACAAACGCCGTTAGTATGAAAAGAGTATTTCATATAATAGCCCTTACCATCATATTCCTTGCGGGATGCTTCGCTTCAATGGCTCAGAACGCAACCATCAAGGCAAGCATCGACTCTACCCAAATGTGGATAGGCGAACAAGCGCATATCAGCATCGAAGTAGCTGCCGAAAGAAGCGCCGACCTCAACCTGCTACCCCTCGATAAGTACATAATGAAGGGTATCGAGATACTGGAGCAATCACAACCCGATACCACCGACATCGGCAACAACCGCATCCTTATTAATTATAACTACCGTATCACCTCTTTCGATGAAGACCTTTATGCCATCCCTCCCTTTAAGGCAGCGGTGAATGGCGATACTATCTTGTCTAACGAATTGGCATTGAAAATTATCAGTGTGCCAATCGATACGGCTGCCTTGCAACAAGTGCAGGATATACGCGAGGTTATTTACGACATAAAAGATGTGGTAAAGCCCCCTTTTGTGTGGAAAGACTACATCAATTATGTTCTCTATCCCTTGCTGGGCATAGCGGTTATCGCCCTTCTTGTATTGGCTTATATCTTCTTTATAAAGAAGAAGCCCGTGCGCGATGTGATAAAGAAGAAGGAAGAACCCAAACTGCCCCCGCACATCGAAGCCCTGAAGAAGTTGGATAAGATAAAAGCCGAAAAACTCTGGCAGCAGGGTAGGGTGAAGGAGTACCATTCATACATCTCCGATACGCTCCGTTACTACATGGAAAGGCGGTTCAATATCGGCGCTATGGAGATGACTTCAAGCGAGATATTAGATCAGGTGCGGGGAGTGAGCGACATTGATAATGTGTACGATAAGCTGAAGCAGGTGTTGCTTGTGGCCGACCTGGTGAAGTTTGCCAAATATAACCCCCTGCCCGACGAGAATGAAGTGAGTTTGTTCAATGCCTACCTCTTCGTCAACGAGACCAAGATAGACATTGTAGAAACGCCCAATGCTAACGAAATAAATAAAACGGTATGACATTCGCAAATCCTATTTATTTCTTGCTCCTCTTTCTGCTTATACCCATGATAGCTTGGTATATATGGAAGCAACGAAAAGCCGATGCCACCATGCAATTCACCTCGTCGAAGGGATTTGATAAGGCGCCTGTTACGTTCCGTCAACGCTTACGCCATTTACCTTTCATATTCCGCTTGCTGGCCGTGATATTGCTGGTCGTCGCCATGGCACGTCCGCAAGATACCAACAAGTGGAACACTTCGTCTATTGAGGGGATAGACATTGTCCTCACCTTAGACGTATCCACCTCCATGCTTGCCCGCGACCTGAAGCCCGACCGCCTGGAGGCGGCCAAGAAAGTAGCGGCATCGTTCATCAACAGCCGCCCCAACGATAACATCGGATTGGTTATCTTTGCGGGAGAGAGTTTTACGCAATGCCCGCTCACTACCGACCATGTGGTTTTGCTCAATCTGTTGAACAAAGTAGAGACAGGACTGATAGAAGACGGAACGGCCATCGGGCACGGATTGGCCACCGCCGTATCGCGCCTGAAAGACAGCCAAGCCAAATCGAAGGTGATAATACTGCTTACCGACGGCTCGAACAACCGCGGCTCGATACCGCCTATTATGGCGGCCGAGGTAGCTAAAACTTTCGGGGTGAGGGTGTATACCATCGGCGTAGGCACCAAAGGAGAAGCCCCTTTTCCTTATATGAGGAACGGACAGGTATACCTTCAGAATATGAAAGTAGAAATAGACGAGACCACGCTCAAGGAGATTGCACAGTCGACGGGAGGACGATACTTTCGGGCGACGGACAACAATAGCCTGAGCGCCATATACGATGAGATTGACCAATTGGAGAAGACCAAATTAAGTGTGCAGGAGTTTAGCCAAAAAGACGAACGCTTCGAGTTGTTCGCCCTCATAGGCCTGCTCTTACTGTTGATAGAAGTCTTGCTCCGCTATACGGTGTTAAGAAATATACCTTAATAGATTAAGTTATGTTCAGATTTGCACATCCCGACTTTCTGTATGCCCTATTGATACTGCCCGTGTTAATAGCGCTGTTCCTTTATGCAGTAAAGAATAAGAAGAAACTGCTGAAGCGATTCGGCGACTATAAGATTATCCGCCAATTGATGCCCGATGCTTCCAATAAGAAGTACGCCCTCAAGTTCTGGCTGCTATTCATTGCCGTGGCGCTATTCATTATAGTTATAGCCCGTCCGCAAATGGGGTCGAAAATGGAGACCGTAACAAGGCACGGGGTAGAGGTGGTTATCTGTCTCGATGTATCCAACTCGATGATGTCTAACGACGTAACACCCAACCGCTTGGAACGAGCCAAGATGCTCCTTTCCCGCCTGATTGATAACCTGGAGAACGACAAGATAGGACTGGTGGTATTTGCAGGCGATGCCTTTGTGCAGTTGCCCATTACCGCCGACTTTGTATCGGCCAAGATGTTCCTGTCGTCTATCAATACCAATATGGTGCCCGTGCAAGGTACGCAGATAGGTAAGGCCATCGACTTGGCCGCCCGCTCGTTTACCGACAAGCAAGATATAGGGAAGACCATCATCGTCATTACCGACGGCGAAGGGCATGAAGACAATGCCGTAGGCGCCGCCACCATGGCCGCCGAGCAAGGCATAACCGTAAATGTAATAGGTATAGGCTCTGCCAAGGGCGGAACCATCCCTATCTCCAACCGCAACGATTACCTGAAAGACCGCGACGGGGTGGTGGTCGTCTCTAAATTGAACGAAACCATGTGCCGCGAAATAGCCATAGCAGGCAGGGGAATGTACGTATTGGCCGATAATACCAACAATGCTTTGCGTGCCCTGCAACCCGAGCTGGACAAGCTGGCCAAGGCCGATATAGAGACGCAGGTGTACACCAGCTACAACGAAGGCTTCTTAGTCTTCGCCTGGCCGCTGCTGATCCTGTTGGTGCTGGAGTTATTTATCCTGAACCGTAAAAATAAGTACCTTTCAAAATTCAAGTTGTTCCAATGAAAAAGTATATATACCCGATAATGGCTTGTCTGATAGTACTTACTTCCTGTACTTCCGAAGGGAAACAAATGCGAAAGAACCT